>JAJEIJ010000036.1:0-113445 GCA_022827725.1 Acidimicrobiia bacterium | reverse complement strand
GTGGTGGCTGGGGGGTGGGTTGGGTGGTGTGGGGGGGTTTTTGTGGTGGGGCGGTGGGGGTGGGGGGGCGGCGCCGACCAATCTCCAGGGGTCTCACGCAGGCTGTGAGGGTTCTTTGGTCTCTTCGGCAAAACTGGTGGGGAGGTAGTGGAAGCCGCGGCCTTTTCTCTGCTTTCGACTCTGGGTCAGGTGCCCATCTCGTGCCAGTTCGGTGAGGAGCTTTCCAACATAGGGCTTGGAGAGGAGGATGAGGTCTGCCGCCTCCGTGGAGGAGATCCTTCTTCTCTTTTGCGCCCAGTCGAGGATCAGCGCCTCTCGGCTGTCGGATGTGTCGAGGTGGACCAGCCGCTGGCTCAGTGCTTTGCGGCTGTTCTCCGACAATCGGTAGGCGGGCGGTTGGTCTGCTGGGACACCTTCCACGAGGGCGATTATCGGGTGTCCGCTGCTGGTGGTGGCCATCGCGTTCGACAGCGCGAACACTGACTCTGCCGGGGAGCGCTGCAAGGTGGTGGCCACGGTGTTGGCATCGGCCCAGCCGTGTCGGATCATGTGCTCGACGATCAACAAGAGGTCGACGTCGGAGTGCGAGGGCTGCGGCTCGATGGCGTCGACGAAGCCGACCATGGCGCTGTCGGGCTCTCCGCCGAACAGCGTGACGCGGACATAGGGGCCCTCGATCTCAGAGAAAGCTGGCGGCGGTCTGCCTATGACCAGCATGTCCGCGGTCATGCGGTCCACGCCTATACCCTCGCGCTCAGCGAGATGCAGCATCGCCATCGCTTCGGCCAGGCTGCGGTTTCTTGGCTCCGGCGGGTGGGTGATGATGTTCTCCGGGGTTACCCCGCCGATGAATCCGCCTGGTGACGTGACGCTCAGCTGATTGCCTACGTGCTCGACCGTCGTGGGTTGGTGAGCGTGCCAGTCGCGGTGGGCGACGCCGTTCACGATCGCCTCGCGAGCAGCACGGGAGGGAAGGTAGAGCACCTGCCGGTGGGAGAAGCCCGATGCCACGTGCTCAGTCCGGTTCGCTGCTTGGCACAGTTGCTCGACGCGGACGATCTGGATCAGCAAGGGGCCGGTGCCGCCGTAGCGGTTGATGCTGTCGCCTCCCGGGACTTCGCGGCGGATGTAGTCGATGCCTATATCTGGGGTCTCCACGAGGAGCAGGGAGCCCGCGTTGGTGAGCCGGCCTTGGCCGTCGACCAGGCCGAGCCGCCGGACCAGGTCTTCGTCGTTGGCGCGGGCCAAGTCAGTCGCATCAGCCCTTTCGCCCTCGCGCAGGTAGCTGCGGGCCGCCTCCAGCGCTGCCGGGCTAACGTCGCCCAAGGTGTGGCCAGAGGGCAGAACCGACCAGTCGAATTTCCTAAGCCGCATCTGCCTGTCATGCCATGTGGCCGGGTCGACTTCGACGCAGTTGTCGTCCACACGCCACCGGATCTTCCCCTGGTAGCGGATCGGCTCAATAGCCGGGGGAGCGGTCACCACCAGCAGCCGGGTCTGGTCCGTCCGCAGCACCTTGACGACGACGGTGAGCATCCGATCGGTCAGCTGGTAGATGCGGTGGCGAAGCCATTCCGGGTCGAGGTGGGTACCGATCGCCAAGCCGTCATCGGCGACTCCCAGGATCACCGCCCCTCCTCCAGGCGTGTTGGATAAGCACGCCATCTCGCCGGCGAGGTATCCGGCGGCAACTTCGTTCTCGCGGTTGCCCGCCAGTACCTTTCCCCCCGGTCCTCGGCGTCCCGGCTCTTCTTTGAAGTCCACTTGAGCGGTCTCGATCCGGTCGGGGGATTCCCCCTGCTCCCATCGGGACAGCGCATACCTGACCTGCTGTTCGAGCGGGTCAGGTCCCAACAAGCCAATTGCCATGCCCCGACCTCCTTGCGGGATTCAATTTCCAAGCCTGAAATGTAACTCTTTTGCAGGCTACATCCGTGAGATTCGTTTTCCAATCCTAAAATGTAACTTTCTTGCAGGTCACGTCGCGGAGGCTCGTTTTCGTGGTCCAAAATGTAACTTGCGGCCGCAGGGTTGGCACTTAGCAAGTGGTGGTCCTTGGGTTTCGCGTGGGCGTGATAGTGGGTTCACGCTGCCGGTGGTTGTTTAGAGCTTGCCGGGCCTTCTTGTGGCTGACGACATCTATCGGATCCTCGAACTGAACGGCGGTGGGTGTATAGTGCCCTGAAACAACCGTGAAGTGGGTCCGGCGAGGCCCGTACGGACATGGAGGAAACCGAGTTTGGCTGAACGCGAGCGCCGTCGAACGCCCCCCTATGGGGGCGTTTTCGCTGCCCGTACCCGGGTGATGGAAGCCGAGGACATCAAGCGGGCCACGTGGCGCATGGCCCACGAGATCATCGAGCGCAATCACGGCCTCGAAGGCGTGGTGCTCGTGGGTTTGCAGACCGGCGGGGTGTGGCTGGCCGCAGACATCGCCAGTGCCCTCAATGAGATCGAAGGGGTCGAGCCTCCCTTGGGCACCCTGGATGTGGCCTTCCATCGCGACGACATCGGCTTGCGCCCATTGCTGCCGGAGGCGCCCACCAAGATTCCGTTCAATCTCGACGGCCAAGCAGTGGTGATCGTCGACGACGTGCTGTACACCGGCCGGACCATCCGGGCCGCGCTCGACGCGCTGAACAGCTACGGAAGGCCGCGGACGGTGCAGTTGGCGGTGATGGTGGACCGAGGCCATCGGGAACTGCCCATCCGCCCCGACTTCGTGGGCAAGAACCTGCCCACTCGCCGCGACGAGATGGTGGATGCCCACCGCGACGGCATCGACCTCGGGGAGATTGTCAAATGAAGCACCTTCTCTCGATCAACGATCTCGGTGCTGAGGGCATCGATGAGGTGTGCCGGTTGGCCGACCACTTCACCGAGGTGTCGCAGCGGCCCATTCCCAAGGTTCCCGCCCTGCGGGGCAAGACGGTGGCCATGCTGTTCTATGAGGACTCCACTCGGACCCGGCTCTCGTTCGAGGTGGCAGCTCGGCGCCTCTCCGCCGACGTCATGGGCTTCAGCGTGTCGGCCTCTTCGGTCAACAAGGGGGAGTCGGTGCGCGACACCGTGGCCACTGTTTCGGCCATGGGTCCCGATGCCATTGTCGTTCGCCACCGGTCGGCGGGAGTGCCCCAGCAGACCGCGGCCTGGACCGATGCCAGCGTGATCAACGCGGGGGACGGCTGGCATGAGCACCCCACCCAGGCGTTGCTCGATTGCTACACAATCCGCGATCGGCTGGGATCGGTGGCCGGTCGGCGCATTGTCATCGTGGGCGACATCAAGCACTCCCGGGTGGCCCGCTCCTGCGTGATGGCGTTCACCGCGCTGGGGGCGAAGGTCACGCTGGTGGCGCCTCCTACCCTGTTGCCTCCGGAGGTGGGTTCGTGGCCGGTGGACATCAGCTTCAGCCTCGACGCCGTGCTCAGCGACTGCGACGTGGTGTACGGGCTGCGGGTGCAGAAAGAACGCCAGTCTGAGGCCCTGCTGCCTTCGCTACGGGAATACACCGCCCAGTGGGGGCTCACGGCAGCTCGCGCCGCCCGCCTGCATCCCGACGCGCTGGTTATGCATCCCGGCCCGGTGAATCGGGGCGTGGAGATCGCCCCCGAGGTACTGGACCAGCCCAATGCCACCCTGAATGAGCAGGTGCGTCACGGCGTGGCGGTGCGGATGGCCGTCCTCTATCTGCTGTTGGCCGCCGATCCTGATCTGCGCCCCGAGGGAGGCGGCACATGAGCCCCGAAGGAAAGCCCCAATGAGCACAGTGATCAAGGGCGGATTGGTCATCGACCAGACCGGAGAGCGCAACGCTGATGTCGTGTTCGAAGACGGGCGGGTTGTCGCGGTCGGTCCCGATCTGTCTGGCGATGAGGCCTTGGACGCTTCGGGCTGTGTGGTGGCGCCCGGCTTCGTGGATATCCACGCCCATTTGCGCCAGCCCGGCGCCGAGGAGGCCGAGACCATTGAGACCGGGAGCTGGGCCGCGGTACGGGGTGGGTACAGCGCGGTGGTGGCCATGCCCAACACCAACCCGCCCATCGACTGCGCCGCCGTGGTCCAGGAGGTGCTGGCGCTGGGGCGCCTGGCCCCGTGCGACGTGTACACCTCTGGGGCCATCACCGTTGGTCGCAAAGGTGAGCAACTGGCCCCCATGGCCGAGATGGCCGCGCTGGGGGTGCGGCTGTTTACCGACGACGGCAACGGGGTCCAAGAGGCCGGGCTCATGCGCCGGGCCATGGAATACGCCGCGGGGCTGGGAGTGGTGCTGGCCCAGCACTGCGAAGTCGATTCTCTGGCCGCGGGGGGTCACATGCACGAGGGTGAGTGGTCCAGCCGCCTGGGCATTCCCGGTGTGCCTGCCGAGGCTGAGGAGCTCATGGTCATGCGGGACATCGCCCTCAGCCGCTTCACCGGCGCCCCCATCCACTTCCAACACCTGTCCACCCGGGGCTCCATCGCCATGGTGCGGGCCGCCCGTGAGGCCGGGCTGGAGGTGACCGCCGAGGCCGCCACCCACCATTTCACCCTCACCGACGAGGCTTGCGCCTCCTACGATCCGGTGTTCAAGGTCAACCCGCCCTTGCGCCCGGCGGATGATCGAGACGCGGTGCGCGAGGGTCTGGCCGACGGGGCCGTCGATGCCATCGCCACCGACCACGCCCCCCATTCTCCTGATACCAAGGAGATGCCCTTCGACCAGGCGCCACCGGGAATGCTCGGCTTGGAGACTGCCTTGGCTTTGGCGCTCACCGAGCTCAACCTGCCCCTGGCCGAGGTGGTGGGGCTGCTCAGCTGGCAACCCGCAGCCATCGCCGGTCTGAAGGGGGTACACGGGGCGCCGATCGCCCCCGGCGGGCCGGCGAACCTGTGCGTATTCGACCCCAAAGAGACATGGACTGTCGATCCCGATGCCCTGGCCAGCCGCTCCCGCAACACCCCTTACGCCGGACGCCAAGTGCGCGGCCGGGTTCGCCACACCATTGTCGGCGGTCGCCCGGTGCTGGTCGACCAGGAGATGCGGCCATGACCCGGCCGGTGCGGGCATCGGCTTTGGAGGCCACGCCATGATCCGCGAGGCGGCATTGGTGCTCAGCGACGGAGAAGTGTTCGAGGGAGAGGCCATAGGCGCCGACTCGCCCAGCGGAATCACCTCGGGAGAGGTGGTGTTCAACACCGTGCTCACCGGCTATCAGGAGGTGATTACCGATCCGTCCTACGCCGGGCAGATCATCACCTTCACCTACCCCCACATCGGCAACTACGGCGTCGCGCCGGCCGATCACGAGAGCCGCCGGCCCTTCTGCCGGGGCGTGATCGTGCGGGACATGGCCCGCCGCCGCTCCAACTGGCGCTCGACCGGCGACTTGGAGGCTTTCTTGGTCAAACAGGGCATCGCCGGTCTCGCAGGGGTGGACACCCGGCGGCTCACCACCCACATCCGCGACACCGGCGCCATGCCCGGTGCTTTCGGTACCGCCTCAGAATCCGACCTAAGGGCCGCCGCCGCAGCCGAGCCCGGCACCGACGGAATCGACTTGGTGGCCACCGTCACCCGCTCGGAGTCCGAGCACTTCACCAGTACCAGGGACGGCGGAAAGCCTCCCCACCAAGTGGTGGCCCTGGACTTCGGGCTCAAGGCCACCATCGTCCGCCACCTGCGGACCATCGCCCACGTGGAGGTGGTGCCCGCCAGCACGTCTGCGGCCGACATCTTGGCCCGACAGCCCGACGGGGTGTTCCTGTCCAACGGACCCGGCGATCCCGAGGCGGTAGCGGGCGCGGTGGGAACTATCTCAGGACTGCTGGGCGAGGTACCGATTTTCGGAATCTGCCTAGGTCACCAGCTTCTGGCCGCGGCATTGGGCGGAGAGACCTACAAACTGCCCTTCGGCCACCACGGCGGCAACCACCCGGTGCGAAACCTGGCCACCGGCGCGGTGGAGATCACCAGCCAGAACCACAACTTCTGCGTGGCCGACAGCTCCATACCCGGTGCCGACATCACCCACATCAACCTCAACGACCACACCGTGGAGGGCCTGCGCTGCCGCGACCTGCCCGCGTTCAGCGTGCAGTACCACCCCGAAGCCGGCCCCGGCCCCCACGACTCCCGCTACCTGTTCGACCAGTTCGACGAGCTCATGGACGGCCTCCACACAACTGGGTCAGGCCCAGCCCAGGGCCAGCTGCTCGGGGGAGCGACCCATGCCTAAAAGAACCGACATCGAGTCGATTCTTTTGATCGGGTCGGGTCCAATCGTGATCGGCCAGGCCTGCGAGTTCGACTACTCCGGCACCCAGGCCTGCCGGGTGCTGCGCGACGAGGGGTATCGGGTAATCCTGGCCAACTCCAATCCGGCCACCATCATGACCGACCCCGAGTTCGCTGACGCCACCTACGTGGAGCCTCTCAGCCTCGAGGTGCTCACCGGCATTATCCAGCGGGAGCAGCCCGACGTGCTGCTGCCCACCCTGGGAGGTCAGACCGCGCTCAACCTGGCCATGGTGCTCATCGAGTCGGGGGTGGTGGACAAGTACGGGGTGGAGGTGATCGGCGCCGACCAGACCGCAATCTCCACCGCTGAGGACCGGGCCAAGTTCCGCCAGGCCATGATCGACATCGGATTGCCCGTGCCCCCCTCGGCCACCGCCCACACCCTGGACGAGGCGGTGGAGGTCATGGAGCGCATCGGGCTTCCCGTGATCATCCGACCGGCCTACATCCTGGGCGGCACCGGCACCGGCATCGCCCACACTCCCGAGCAGGGAAGGGACATGGCCGCCCACGGCCTGGCGGCCAGCCCCATCAGCGAGATCCTCATCGAGCAGTCGATCGCCGGCTGGAAGGAGTATGAGCTGGAGGTGATGCGCGACCGGGCCGACAACTGCGTGGTGGTGTGTACCATCGAGAACCTCGATCCCATGGGGGTACACACCGGCGACTCCATCACCGTGGCTCCGGCCCAGACTCTCTCCGATGTGGAGTATCAGGCGCTGCGGGACGCCGCCTTCGCCTGCATCCGCCGGGTCGGGGTGGAAACCGGCGGCTCCAACATCCAGTTCGCGGTGAACCCCGAAAACGGCGAGTTCGTGATCATCGAGATGAACCCGAGGGTGTCGCGCTCATCGGCGCTGGCCTCCAAGGCCACCGGGTTTCCCATCGCCAAGATCGCCGCCCGCCTGGCAGTGGGCTACACCCTCGACGAGATTCCCAACGACATAACCGAGAAGACCCCGGCCTGCTTCGAGCCGGTTATCGACTACGTGGTCACCAAAGTGCCCCGGTGGGCGTTCGAGAAGTTCTCCGGGGTGTCGGGGGTGCTCAACACCCAGATGCAGTCGGTGGGGGAGGTCATGTCCATCGCCCGCACCTTCACCGAGTCGCTGCAAAAGGGGCTACGATCGCTGGAGCTCGGCCGCCACGGGCTCAACGCCGACCCGGCCGAGGCCGCCTACGACTCCCTCAGCGACAAAGAGCTGCTGGCCGCCGCCGCGGTGCCCACCACCGAGCGGATCTTCCAACTCGAGGCCCTGCTGCGGCGGGGGCTCACGGTGGCAGAGCTGTTCGAGGCCACCAAGGTTGACCCGTGGTTCTGCGACCAGATCCTCCAGATCACCGAGGAGCGGGCCGCACTGGCCGAGTGCGGCTTCGAGGCCATGACCCCCCGAGCGTGGAAGCGGGCCAAGCAGTTCGGGTTCTCCGATGAGCAGCTCGGCTATCTCTGGGGTGTGCCCGCGGCCGAGGTTCGAAAGGCTCGCATCGCCGCCGGCGTGGAGGCCACTTTCAAAACAGTTGACACCTGCTCGGCCGAGTTCGAGGCCGAGACCCCGTACCACTACTCCACCTATGAAGACGTGGGCGAGGTGGCCCCCTCCGATCGGGCCAAGGTGATCATTCTGGGGTCGGGTCCGAACCGGATCGGCCAGGGGATCGAGTTCGACTACTGCTGCGTCCACGCCTGCTTCGCGCTCTCGGAGGCCGGCTATGAGACCATCATGGTCAACTGCAACCCGGAGACGGTGTCCACCGACTACGACACCAGCGATCGCCTGTATTTCGAGCCCCTCACCGAAGAGGACGTGCTCAACGTGATCGACGCCGAGCTCCGGTCTTCGCAGCTCGCCGACGGCCCCGGTATTGCCGGGATTGTCGTCTCGCTCGGGGGCCAGACCCCGCTGAAGCTGGCTGGCATGCTTCCCAAAGGACTGGTGGTGGGCACCAGCCCCGAGAGCATCGACCTGGCCGAGGACCGGGAGCGCTGGAATGCCCTGTGCGCCCGACTCGACATCCCCCAGCCGGCGGGAGGCACCGCAGCCACCGCCGACGAGGCACTGGCGGTGGCTGACCGCATCGGCTACCCCGTGCTGGTGCGGCCCTCCTATGTGCTGGGGGGCCGGGCCATGGTGATCGTCTATACCGACGAGGATCTCCGAGAAGCCATGGCCGAGATGGCCGCCTCCGGCTCATTGGGCCGGGAGGGAGGGCTGTCGGCTGAGCGGCCGGTGCTGATCGACCGCTTCTTGGAAGACGCCACCGAAGTGGACGTGGACGCCATCCGGGACATGTACGGAGAGGTGCTCATCGGCGGAGTGATGGAGCACGTGGAGGAGGCCGGAGTCCATTCCGGCGACAGCGCGTGCATGCTGCCGCCGGTCCACCTCTCCGAGGCCACCGTGGCCCTGCTGGAGCGCCACGTGAAAGACATCGCTCACGCGTTGGAAGTGGTGGGACTCATCAACGTGCAGTTCGCGGTCAAGCAATTCGGCATCGGGGCGGCCGACCAGGTGTTCGTATTGGAGGCCAATCCCCGGGCGTCGCGAACGGTGCCGTTTGTGGCCAAGGCCACCGGCGTGCCCTTGGTGAAAGTGGCCACCCGGGTCATGATGGGTTCCAGCCTGGCCGATCTGCGACAGGAGGGGCTGTTGGGAAACCGGGCCAACGGCGACCACATATCGGTCAAGGAGGCCGTGCTCCCGTTCAACAAGTTCCCCGAGGCCGACGCCATCCTTGGTCCGGAGATGAAGTCCACCGGCGAGGTGATGGGCATCGACCTGCGTCCGGGATTGGCCTTCGCCAAGAGCCAGATCGCCGCCGGCGCCCCGTTGCCAGCCAACGGCACCGTGTTGATGTCGTTGGCCGACCGGGACAAAGCCGCCGGGGTGGAGATGGCCCGAGGCTTCACCGGCCTTGGCCTGGACATTGCGGCCACTTCAGGCACCGCCGCCGCGCTGTCGGAAGCCGGTGTGCCGGTGGCCGAGGTGGTGGCCAAGGTCGGCGAGGAGGGCACCAACGTGGTGGAGCTGATCGACGACGGGCGGGTGCAGTTGGTGGTAAACACCCCGAGGGGCCGCGGATCACGGGCCGATGGCGATCACATCCGCCGGGCGGCCAGCCGCAACCGGGTGCCCCTTTTGACCACCGCTTCTGCCGGGTTGGCGGCTGCCGACGGCATGGTCGACTGGGCCCGCCACCAGCTGCGGGTTCGGACCCTTCAGGAATATCACCGCGGGGTGACCAGCGATCAGCTGGCTCTCGATCTGTGAGTTCGACTAGATGAGACGGGGCGAACCGAAGCCGGCGTTGGACACCGCCATCGGCTCGGTTCGGTTGCCCAACCCGGTGATGACCGCCTCGGGCACGGTGGGCCACAGCACTGAGTTGGCCCGCTACCTTGACTACTCCGCGCTGGGCGCGGTGGTGGTGAAGTCGCTGGCTCCCTATGAGTGGCCCGGCAATCCGCCCCCCCGGGTCCACCCCGTGGCCGCGGGGATGATCAACAGCGTGGGCCTGCAAGGCCCCGGCCTGCCCCGGTGGCTGGCCGAGGAACTGCCGGCACTGGCCGACACCGGTGCTCGGGTAGTGGCGTCGATCTGGGGGCGAACCCTCGACGACTACTCGGCCGCCGCCGACCTGCTGGCGGCGGCCAGCAGCCTGGCGATGGAGGCAGTGGTGGCCGTGGAGGTCAACGTCTCCTGTCCCAACCTGGAGGATCGGGGGCGCATGTTCTCCCACTCTGCGGCAATGACCCGGGCCGCGCTGGCAGCCACCGAAGCCTGTGGCCTTCCCCGCTGGGCCAAGCTCAGCGCCACGGGGGATCTGGTGGAGATTGCCGGCGCTGCGGTGGAAGGCGGCGCTGAGGCTCTGACTCTGATCAACACCCTGCTGGGCATGGTTATTGACGTCGAAGACCGCAAGCCCCTGCTGGGCGCCGGTGGGGGAGGAATATCGGGGCGGGCCATGGGCCCGGTGGCGGTGAGATCGGTCTTCGACGTATACGCCGCCCTGCCCGACGTGCCCATCGTCGGAGTGGGTGGCATCGCCTCGGGGGCCGACGCGGTGGAGATGATGATGGCCGGCGCCTGTGCGGTGCAGGTGGGCACCGCCACATTTGCCGACCCTCGGGCCCCGGCCAAGGTCTTGCGGGAACTGGCCCGCTGGTGCGCCGCCCACGGCGTGAGCCGACTGGACGAGCTGATTGGAGCAGCCCATGAGTAAGACGACGCGCGATCCCCGCCTGGCCATCGCGTTGGACGTGGATGATCTGAATATGGCCTGTTTGATGGCCGATGCCGTTCACCCCTGGATGGGTGTGGCCAAAGTCGGATTCGAGCTGTTCTCCACCGCTGGTCCCGCCGCGATCACCGCCGCCATTGATCGAGGCTATGAGGTGTTCGCCGACCTCAAGCTGCACGACATCCCCACCACAGTGGGCCGGGCCGCGGCCAAGCTGGGTAGAACCGGGGTCCGCTGGCTGACTGTCCACACGGTAGGCGGGGCCGACATGCTGCGGGCCGGAGTGGAGGGCCTGGCTGAGGGCAGCGACGGCACCGCCCAGGTCCTAGGAGTGACCATTCTTACCAGCGATGCCGACCGATCCCGAGAAAAGCTCGAAGCGCGGGTGGCGCTAGCCAGCGAAGCTGGCTGCGGCGGTGTCATCTGCTCAGCCGCCGATATCGGGGTGGTCAAAAAAGTCGCGCCGGAACTGAAGTGCGTGGTGCCCGGTATCCGGCTCCCCGACTCGAGCCATGACGATCAGGCCTCGGTGGCCACCCCCGAGGCGGCCATCGCCGCGGGCGCTTCCATTTTGGTGATCGGCCGGACCGTGACCTCACCGATCCAAGGGATGACCGCCGACTCAGAGCACGCGGTTGGCGCGTTGGCGGACATGGTCGCCCGGGCTCGGGCGCTGGCTGCCAGCATCGGTACCGCCTGATTGCGTTTTTCGGTTCGGTACACTAATTTTGGGGAAGCGGCGGAGCCTGTTTCACCAATTTGGTGCTGGCTGGGGCCTGTTTGGTTTTTCTTGATGTCCGGCTTCGGCATAGGCATCGTGCAACAGGTGGTTTCCAGCAATGACTTGCTCCAGGCTAACAGTTAGGCGCGGAACAGCGACTGCGGCCTTGGTCGCTCTCTTGGCAACGGCGGCAGGTGCCGTGGTGGCCAACGTCGCGGTGGCCAAGACGGTGCCCGTGGTAACGGTCACCGCCAACGCTGAGCGCGTCTACGAGAGCGAGACAGCCACGTTCACGATTCACATGAATCCGGCGCCAACCAAGCAAACCCAGGTCAAGTACATCGTCGACGACCGGTATGATGCCGTGGGCAACAGCCGGCAGGGCCACAAGTCCGTCACCTTCCAGCCCAACCAGACGACTCGGACCATTTCCATTCCCACCCAGGAGCTGGTGTACACCTTCAATGTCCAAGGCGCTGGCCAGAATGGCCTTCCCAAGCAGGTCCCCTGCCAACGTCCGGGTGAGGGGTTCCCGGGTGTGCCCAGCGAGAAGCCGGCTTCTGGACTCTGGTCGGGTCTGACCGCTGACCAGTTCAATGAGCTGCGCGACGTCTGTAACGGCCTACAGCTAGGCACCACCATGGGTGAGGTATTGGTGGTCATTGCGCCGGCGGGCGACTCGGGCGGCTACACGAAGGGCAGCCCAAGCCGTGCTAGTACCGACGTTCGGGACAAGTCCCTCAAGAGCAGCGACCCCAAGCCGCCGCCGGTGGTGAGCATTGCGGCGGGCAGCGGGGTCATTGAGGGCGGGGGTGCTGTGTTTACCCTGACTGCCGATCCGGCACCGTCGAGCGCTTTGACGGTGGATGTGACGGTCTCCCAGAGCGGTGATTACGGCGTGTCCACCGGGTCGCGCCAGGTGACGGTGCCCACTTCGGGCAGCGGGACGCTGACGGTGTCCACCGCTGGTGACAGCACCGATGAGGCGGATGGCTCGGTGACGGCTGTTGTGGACGGCGGCACGGGCTACACGGTGTCTGCCACGAAGGGCTCGGCGACGGTGACGATCGCCGATGACGACGATCCGCCTGTTGTGGTGCCTGATGTGTCGTTTGGGTCTTCTGTTTATTCGGGTGGTGAGGGGTCGGGTTCTCGGAGTGTGAGCGTTGGGCTGGTTTTGTCGGCGGCGGCGCCGTCGGGTGGTCTTGTGGTGTCTTATCTGGTTGGGGGCAGCGCGGTTGCGGGGTCGGATTATTCGAGTTTGAGCGGCTCGGTGGCGTTCGTCCAGGGTTCGTCGTCGGCGGCCATCGCGGTGTCGGTCACCGACGACGCGGTTGACGACGACGCGGAGACGATTGTGCTGACGCTGGTCGACGGGTCGGCCTATGACCTGGGCACGCCGAGCTCCACCACGATCACCATCGCCGATGACGACGACCCGCCGCCGCCCAAACCCGACACAGGAAATAAAGAGAGCACCGATTCTGATACGAATCTGGGCACCAACCCCGATAGGAGCACGGATGAGAATCCGGGCACCAACCTCGGAACGCAATATCCGCAGATTTCAGCGCCGTCATCTTCCTATTACGCGCCTGTCTCCTTTGCGTTTCCGTCGGTGGAAGTGACGATTGCCCAAGAAGCTGCCCAGACCATTCTGGAAGGCGAGGCAGCCGAGTTCACCGTTTCCTACACACACCCCATGCGGCTGAACGTGCGAGCACTCCTCGATGTTGCCGGCGATGCCAGCCTCGGTGCCGATTACCAGATGGACTATTGGCGCCCCGATGCCGAAGCCTGGATGTCATTGGGAGGCGACCCCCAGAGCCTCGCAATCGACTTGCCGACACCCGGGGGCGAAGTGCGGGTGCGGGTGGTCTCGTTGCACCTCGGCACAGTGGGCACAGACATCCCGCTCGCTGTGACAGTCAGTGATCGCAGCTTCGTGAAATCGCTGGCTCTAGCAGTCGAACCCAACGGCGAGGCGAGCATTACCCTCAGAGGCTCCGGCTCGGACGGCACCGAGTCGGACTCATCCGGCGATCAACAGTCAAACCCCGATTCAGTTTCCGATGATCCGCCTGCTCCGGTGCAAGCCTCCGACTCAAGCGATGACACCGACAACGAAGGCCCCTAAAGTGATAGCTCCGAAAGCGCAGGTGCCGACCAGCAAGCAGGGGCCGGAACTGATCAGGCGCAGCACTTCCTCACCTATGCGGTCAAGCCCGGCGACACGCTGGAATCCATCGCCCAACTGGCCTACGGCGACGCGGCGGCTTGGGAGCGGATATTCGAGGCCAACCGCGGCCGAGTCCAAAACGACGGTTACGCGTTTACCAATTCGAACTCGATCAGATATGGCTGGGTTTTGGATATACCCGCCACCGTGCTTGTGGCTGGCGCTAGCAGCGCCTCATCTGCGCCTTACGCAATTTACACCGTGGAGTCGGGGGACAGCCTCGGCGCCGTTTCGCTGAGGGTATACGGCAACGCCGGCTACTGGAGCCGGATTGAGGCAGCCAACATGGGGCGCCGCCAGGCAGACGGGAGGCGCTTCACCGATGCCGACAGCATCGAGGTGGGTTGGGTGCTGCGCATACCACTGGGCGGGTGATCGGTCCCTGCACGCTGCCGGCCTCAAATCCCCAACAAGACTTGAAGTTCAAACTACAATGGTGTAATGGCAGGACCCCCACAACTGACAGCAGAGCAGCGCCAGGCGGCGTTGGCGAAGGCCGGAGAGGTGCGCCGCAAGCGCGCTGAGGTCAAGCAAAAGCTCAAGATGAGGTCGATTTCGCTCTCTGACCTGCTGGCACAAGCGGAAACCGATGACGTGGTCGCTGGAACCAAAGTGCTCGCCGTCCTGGAATCTCTTCCAGGCATGGGCAAGGTTCGGGCCCGCAGGATGATGGAGGAGATCGGCATTGCCGATAGTCGCCGCATCCGCGGGCTGGGCGATCAGCAGCGGGCCTCGTTGCTCGCACGCTGCGGCGACTAGTAGATCAGCCACTGATCATCGTCTTGTCCGGCCCCGGCGGGGTCGGCAAAGGGACAATCGCGGCCGCGCTGGTGGCCGCGGACCCCAAACTCTGGCTGAGTCGCTCGTGGACGACGCGCGTGCGCCGTCCCGGAGAGCCGGAAACTGCCTACGTGTTTGCAAACGAGGCCGAGTTTCGGGCCAAAGCTGCCGAGGGGGGTTTCGTGGAGTGGGCGGAGATCGCCGGCAATCTCTACGGAACGCCCCAGCCTGATCCCCCGGCCGGTCGCGATGTGTTGCTGGAGATCGATGTCCAGGGCGCGGCCCAAGTGCGGGAGAGCCGTCCTGAGGCTTTGTGCATCTTCGTCGAGGCACCTTCGGCCGCGGAGCAGGAATCCCGGCTGCGGGGCCGGGGCGATTCCGAGAGCCACATCGCCAAGCGGCTGGCGCTGGCCGACTCCGAGCGAATCCAGGCCTACGAGCTCAACGCGATCCACGTTGTCAACGACAGCCTTGCCGAAGCGGTGGCTTCCGTTGCCGCCCTCATCGAAAATGCCCGCCAGGAGCGGGCCGACAATGACGATTAACCCATCTTTCCCTGATATCATTTACCCGCTCTCCCCAGACTTGTTGGAAGAAGGCTGCACAGATGTCTGAACAACACGACACCATGATGTATCCCACCATTGAGGAGCTCTTGGGCCGCACCGATTCCAAGTTCCGTCTGGTAACGCTGGGAGCGCTGCGGGCCTGCCAGATCAACTCCTATTTCGGCCAGCTCGGCGAGGGCCTGGGCGCCATGGTGCCGCCCCAGGTGTTGACCATGTCCCGCAAACCCCTGTCGATTGCCTTCGAGGAGATCGCGTCCGACAAGATCATCGCCACTGATCCTCCCGAGGTCACCGAAGAGGACTTGTTGGCCGATTCCATGATTCCCACTGGCGAAGCCAATCTGGAAGAAGCCGCTCTAGAGCAAGCCGACGGTGATGACGCTGGTCTAGACGGGGCCGATCTGGACTCAGCGTCCTGACAAACCCATGACTTCGCTCGTCGGCAAGCGAATCGTGCTTGGCGTGAGCGGGGGGATCGCGGCATATAAGGCGGTAGAGATCTGCCGTCGACTGATGGACGAGGGCGCCCATGTGATTCCGGTGCTCACCAAAGGCGCCACCCGGTTTGTGGGGCGGGCCACCTTCGACGCGCTGGCCTCGGAGCGGGTGCAGATGAGCCTGTTCGACGAAGACGACCCCATTCCCCACACCACGTTGGGCCAGACGGCCGACTGCGTGCTCGTGGCCCCGGCCACTGCCCGGGTGATCGGCGCCTACGCCGCCGGAATCAGCTCAGACCTGCTGACCGCCACGCTCATCGCCACCCGGGCTCCAGTGGTGGTCTGTCCGGCCATGCACACCGAGATGTGGGAGCACCCCGCGGTGGCGCACAACATCGCCACGCTGGTCGAACGGGGTGTCCACATCGTGGGTCCTGAGTCGGGACGCTTGGCGGGAGGCGACGAGGGTGCTGGACGCCTCAGCTCGCCGGCCGACATTGTGGCTGCGGTGAGCCGGGTGCTCGATGTCGGCGATAAACGCTCCGATATGGCTGGCCTGTCGGTGGTGGTCACGGCTGGGGGTACCCGGGAGCCGATCGACCCGGTGCGCTATATCGGGAACCACTCCTCGGGCAAGCAGGGCTACGCCTTCGCCGAAGAGGCCGCTGGTCGGGGCGCCTCAGTGACCGTCGTCACCACTGTGGACCGTCCTGGTCCTCTGGGTGCGACAGTGGCGTCAGGGGTCACAGGGGTGCCAGGGATCACAGAGGTAAGAGTGGACACCGCAGAGGAGATGGCGGCGGCCACCGCCGACGCCGCCAAAGAAGCCGACGTGGTGATCATGGCCGCGGCAGTGGCCGATTTCCGGCCGGTGGATCCTGCCGGCGTGAAACTCAAGAAGCGCGACGGGGTGCCGGCCATCGAGCTGGAGCCCACCCCTGACATCCTGGCCTCACTGGGGGCGTCCAAGCCTGAGGGCCAGATCCTGATCGGCTTTGCCGCTGAGACTTGCGATGTGGCCGACAATGCGGCGGCCAAGCTGAACGGCAAGGGCGCCGACTACATCGTGGCCAATGATGTGACCGCCGAAAACGCCGGTTTTGCGCACGACACCAACGAGGTGCTGGTGCTAGCTTCCGATGGCCGGGCCCACTCGGTTGGACTGCGCTCCAAGCGCCAGGTGGCCCAAGCCGTTCTCGACCTCGTGGTAGCCGACCGCGACGGTCGAGCCGACGTCCGCTAGGAGAATCAATGAGCCAAGGGTCAAATGGCCGCTACCGCTTCACGTCTGAGTCGGTCACCGGTGGTCACCCCGACAAGATCGCCGACCAGATATCCGACGGGGTACTGGATGCCCTCCTTGAGGTGGATATCGGCAGCCGGGTGGCGTGTGAGACTCTTGTGACCACCGGTCTGGTGGTGGTGGCTGGGGAGATCTCCACCGACGGCTATATCGATATCCCCCGGGTGGTGCGCGACACCATCACCGGGATCGGCTACGACCGGGAAGACTACGGCTTCGACGGCAACACCTGCGGCGTGATGGTGTCCATCGACGACCAGTCTCCTGACATTGCCCAGGGAGTCGACCGGCTCGACCCGTTAGAGCAGGGGGCTGGCGACCAGGGAATGATGTTCGGGTTCGCCTGCGACGAGACCCCCGAGCTGATGCCGCTGCCCATCCACATCGCCCACCGGATGGTGGAGCGCCTGACCGAAGTTCGCCGGGCGGGCACGGTGCCCTATCTGCGGCCCGACGGCAAGAGCCAGGTGACGTTCGAATACGAGGGGACCAAGGCAGTGGGTTTGAGCACTGTGCTGATGTCGGCCCACCATCGCGACGGAACCGACCTCAAGGAGATGAAAGACGACCTCAAAGAGCAGGTCATCGACCCGGTGGTTCCCGAGCAGTTCCGCGACGACCACTACGAAGTTCTGGTGAACCCCACGGGGAAGTTCGTGAGGGGCGGGCCAGTGGCCGACGCCGGACTCACCGGACGCAAGATCATCGTGGACACCTACGGGGGCATGGCCCGCCACGGCGGGGGCGCCTTCTCTGGCAAAGACCCCAGCAAGGTGGACCGCTCGGCGGCCTACGCCGCCCGCTGGGTGGCCAAGAACGTAGTGGCTGCCGGAGCGGCTTCCCGCTGCGAGGTGCAGGTGTCCTATGCCATCGGCATCGCACGGCCGGTGTCGGTAATGGTGGAAACCTTCGGCACCGAGACGGTGGATCCGGCCAAGATCAGCCATCAGGTGAACGAGATTTTCGATCTGCGGCCGGCGGCCATCATCCGGGACTTGGAGTTGCTGCGGCCGATCTACCGGAACACGGCAGCCTACGGCCACTTCGGCCGCAGCCCCGAGAGCACGTTCACCTGGGAGCGCACCGATCGGGTAGACGACCTCCGCTCCGCCCTGGGGCTTTGACAGCTTTGGCCTTTTGAACGTTCGGGTTCTGACCGACGTTGTCGCCGTAGACCGCGAATTCACCTACGCCGTTCCTGAGGGCTGGGCCGACGACCCCCGGTTTGGGGTGGGGGCGATGGTACGGGTGGTGCTGCACGGTCGCCGGGTTGGGGGCTGGATCACCGAAGTGGGCGTGGAGTCCCCCGAAGGCGTGGAGCTCACCCCGCTGGCCAAGCTCAGCAGCCAGGGGCCCGACCGAGAGCTAATCGACCTGAGCGAATGGGCCGCTTGGCGCTGGGCTGGCCGCCGGGCCCATTTCCTGCGGACCGCCTCGCCTTCCCGCGTAGTCACCGCCTTGCCCCGGCCGTCGCGCTCCCGATTGGTGCTTGCGGATGACCGTGCCGATCTGTTCGAGGGCGAAGGCCGCACGGTGCGCCATGGGCCATCAGACGATCCGCTGCCCATTGCCATGGCCGCGGCGGCCCTAGGCCAAGCGCTGATCCTGGTACCCGACCACGACCGCGCCGACGGGCTGGCCCGGCAGTTGCAGCGAGAGGGCGCCTGGGCTGCCCGCTATCCCGATGGCTGGTCGGCGGCAGCGGCGGGGGCGACGGTGGTGGGCACCATGTCGGCGGCTTGGGCCCCGGCGCCCAATCTGGCCGCGGTGCTGGTGATCAACGAACACGACGAGTCGTTTCGCTCCGAGGCAGCCCCCACCTGGAGCGGCCGGGACGTGGCGGTGGAGCGGGCTCGTCGAGCCGGTGTGCCCTGCGTGCTGCTGTCGCCGGTTCCCAGCCTGGAGGCTTTGCGATCCCGGCCTGTCATGCGCCCTTCCCCGGGCGTCGAGAGCGACAGCTGGCCAAATGTTGAGGTGGCGGACCGCCGCAGCGAGGATCCCGGCCGGGCCAGGCTGTACTCCCCGGCGCTGGTGCAGGCCCTGCGCGACGGCGGCCGAGTTGCCTGTGTGCTTAACCGCCGGGGTCGCTCGCTGCTGCTGGCCTGTCAGCTCTGCGGGGAGCTAGCGGTGTGTACCGAGTGCGGGTCGTCCATGGTCCAGACCGAGGAAAAGGGCATGAAGTGCCGCGCGGCGGGGCACGTCCGCCCGACCGTATGCGCGGAGTGCGGCAGCACCAAGATGCGCAACCTGCGGGCTGGCATCAAGCGGGTCCGCGAGGAGGTGGAGGCGCTGGTTCGCTCGCCGGTGGCCGAGGTCACCAGCAGCGGGTATGTCGG
This sequence comes from Acidimicrobiia bacterium, assembly GCA_022827725.1. GTDB lineage: Bacteria > Actinomycetota > Acidimicrobiia > Acidimicrobiales > Bin134 > Poriferisocius. The sequence goes on along the minus strand of JAJEIJ010000036.1, from coordinate 94,538 downwards.
CCCACCCACCGCCCGAGTGGTGGTAGGCACCGAGGCGGTACTGCATTTGGGCCGACCGTTCGATGTGGTGGCCTTCTTGGAATTCGACCAGGAACTGCTAGCTCCCCGATTTCGAGCCCGAGAGCAGGCTCTGGCCCTCGTCGCCCGAGCAGCCAGAATCACTGGCCCCCGTGACGAGGGTGGAAAGATCGTGCTGCAAACTCGCATGCCCGACGACCCCGTTGTGCAGGCCGCGCTCCAGGCCGATCCGTCCCTTTTGGCCCGAATGGAGCGAGACCGCCGCCAAGAGTTGAGCCTGCCTCCCTATGGGGCCATCGCGGTGGTCTCCGGCCCGGTCTCCGGGGAATTCATGGAGCGCTTCGGCACTCCGCTGGGCATCCAGGTCGCCCCCGACCCCAGCGGTCAGTTCTTCTTGCGGGCCCCCGATTACGACACCCTTTGTGACGCCCTTGCCGCCACCGAACGCCCCTCCGGCCGCCTCCGCATCGACGTAGATCCCATCAGAGCGATCTAGTCGGCCCCAACTTCCAGGATTCGGTAGCCGCGGCGGGAGCTCAGCCTCGTTGTGGGCCAGCCCTGTTGGTTGAGCCAGCGGGCTAGGGAATCGGAGCCCAAGTTCTTGTTCACCACCAGGTAGGCCTTGCCCTCGTCGTCCAATTGGCCCAGCCAGCGAGCCAGCACCTTGTGGAGAGCGGCTTTGCCGATGCGTATGGGCGGATTGGCGTAGACGGCGGCAAAGCGCACCTCGTCTGGCACCTCGTCAGGGAGGCACACGGTGGCATCGGGTCGGCCGTGGCGGTCGAGATTGGCCCGGCACAACTCCAGCGCCCGGGGGTTCACATCGATGGCCCATAACGGTGCCTGAGGCGCCCACTGCCCTAGCGCCACCGCAATCGGCCCGTATCCGCAGCCCAAGTCCAACAAGGGCCCTTCTTGGAGCGGGCGGGGGGCCTCGGCCAGGAGATATCGGGTGCCGAAGTCCACCTCGTCGGCCGCGAACACTCCTCGGTCGGTGGCCAGCTCCACATCCAGGTCTCCTACTCGCAAACCGACCGTTCCCGGCCGTCGTTTCCCGCCGGGTGAGGCGCTGTAGTAGTGCGAATCGCCCACGGTTTGACGGTAACCTGCTTTCATGGCCCCACTGCGGATACGGGTGTATGGCGACCCGGTTTTGCGGCGCGTGGCTGAAGACGTGACCGACATCGACGGGGCCATGGCCGATCTGTGCGAAGAGATGTTTACCGCCATGTACGAAGCTCCCGGCATCGGACTGGCTGCCCCGCAGGTGGGGGTGTCGCAGCGGTTCTTCGTGTACGACTTTGGCGACGGTCGCGGCGTCTTGGTCAACCCGGAGATCACCGAGAGCGACGGCGAGTGGACCTACAACGAAGGCTGCCTGTCGGTGCCGGAGCTGTCGTGGGAGATCGCCCGTCCCCGTCAGATCCACTTGAAGGCCTATGACCTTGATGGCAATGAGGTGAGCCTTGAGGCTGAGGACCTCGAGGCCCGGCTGTTCCAGCACGAACTGGATCACTTGGAGGGCAAGATCCTGCTCGACTATCTGGACGAGGATCAGCGCCGGGAGGCCAAGCGCATTCTTCGGGAGCGGGCGATGAGTGGGCCGAGCCGTTCTCCTGCCACCGGCGACGGGCTGTCGTTGCCGTGATCGACCCGCCGGCGAAAATCCGCCGGCTTGTCTTCCTCGGCACTCCTCGCGAGTCGGTGCCCTTCTTGGAAGCGCTGGTTGCCGCCGGGTTCGACGTGGCATTGGCCGTGACCCGACCTGACAAGCGCCGAGGCCGGCGGGCAGCGCCCACTCCCAGCCCGGTAAAGGCCGTCGCCCAAGACCTGGGCATCCCGGTTTCATTCGATGTGGACGATGTGCAGGGTGCCGATGCCGATCTGGGGGTGGTGGTGGCCTTCGGGCAGATCATCAAGCCCCACGTTCTGGATCGGCTGGCCATGGTCAACGTCCATTTTTCGCTGCTGCCCCGCTGGCGGGGAGCGGCTCCGGTGGAGCGGGCCATCCTGGCCGGGGACCAGACCACCGGGGTGTGCCTGATGGAGGTGGCCGAAGGCTTGGATACCGGCCGGGTCTACCGCCGAGTCGAACTTCCCATCGCGCCTGACATCACCGCCGAAGCGCTGCGAGCCGAATTAGTGGACCTCGCGGTTCCAATGCTCGTGGATGCCCTGAATGAGGGCCTTGGCGTGCCAGCACCCCAGGAGGGCGAGCCGGTCTACGCCGCCAAAATCACCCGAGACGAGCTCCGCCTCGACTGGGGGCAGCCTGCGGAGCATTTGCACCGGCAAGTCCGAGCGGGTGGGGCGTGGACCACATGGAGGGGCAAGACCCTCAAGGTCTGGGCGGCTCGCACCATCGGCGGTTCCCTTACACCAGGGCAGATGGACGGCGCTTGCGTAGGTACTGTCCAGGGACTGCTTGAGTTTGAAGAAGTGCAGGCCGACGGCAAGTCCCGGCAGGCCGCCGATGACTGGCTCCGGGGTGCCCGCCCCACTTCTGGCGACCGGCTTGGATTGTGAGCCGCTCCAAATCGGGGTCGCCTTCTGGGAACGCCCGAGCCGTTGCCGCCAAGCTCCTCGACCGGGTTGAGCGGGACGGTGCCTACGCCAACCTGGTGCTGGCCTCAGCCGAATTGCCCGACCGCGACTCCGGGCTGATCACCGAGTTGGTCTACGGGGTCACCCGCATGCGTCGGGCGCTGGACCACCTGATTGACGGCTTCGTGTCCGACCCGCCCGATCTCACCACCCGCAACCTGCTGCGGATCGGGGCCTACCAGATCCACATGATGGACACCCCGGCCTATGCCGCGGTGAGCGAGACCGTTGAAGCCGCACCCCGCCGCCAACGGGGTTTCGTCAACGCCGTCTTGCGCCGGGTGGCTGACGTGGAGCCAGCCTGGCCGTCTGACGCGGTTCGCCTGAGCTACCCGGATTGGATGGTGGAGCAATTGGAGGCCGACCTCGGCGCATCAGAGGCCCATGCTGCGCTGGAGCAGATGAACCAGCCATCGCCAGCCACTATCCGCCCCGACGGCTATGTCCAAGATCTCGCCTCCCAGTGGGTAGCCGAGATGGTCGACCCCCAGCCAGGGGAGCAGGTGCTGGACATGTGCGCCGGCCCCGGCGGCAAAACCACCGCCCTGGCCGGTAGTTCGGCCACGGTGGTGGCAGCTGATCACCGCCGGCATCGGGCCTCTCTGGTGGCGGCCAACGCGGCCAAGACAGGTGCGTCCTTAGCCGGAGTAGTAGCCGCAGACGGCTGCCACCCTCCGTTTCGCCCCCATACCTTCGACCGGGTGCTGGTAGACGCCCCCTGTTCTGGCTTGGGCGTGCTAGGACGGCGGGCCGACGCCCGCTGGCGAGTGGGCCCCGATGACGTGAAGGAGTTGGCCCGCCTCCAAGCCAAGCTAGTCCGAGCCGCGTTCGGCCTCATCCGTCCGGGAGGAGTGGTGATCTACAGCGTCTGCACGATGACCAAAGCCGAGACTGCGGCCATCGACGACGCGGTGGCCCAAGAGCACCCCGATGCCGAAGCCATCCCCATCTCCGACCCTCGCTGGCGCCCCCATTCCCGCGGAGCCCTAGTCCTCCCACAAGACCACAACACCGACGCAATGTTCGTAGCCAAGTACCAGGCCCGCCACCACGCTGGTTCAGGCCAGTAGTCTCCCAGCGATGGCTGATCAAGAAACCGCCGGACTGGCCGCCAAAGTTCTGACCGTGTCCGACGGGGTGATCGCCGGCACCCGCCAAGACGGCTCAGGCGACGCCTTAGTGGAGATGCTGGCCAGCGAGGGCTATGAGATCGCCGACCGTCGGGCCGTCGAGGACGGCGTCGAATCGGTGCGCGACGCCCTCCTGGACATGGCGGATGGGTTCGCCGGCCTCATAGCCACCACCGGCGGGACCGGTTTCGGCCCCCGCGACCTCACCCCAGAGGGCACCGCGGCCGTGCTGGAGCGCCGAGCCGATGGTTTGGCCGAAGCCTCCCGGTTGGTGAGCCCCTTCGGGCGCTTGTCCCGGGCGATAGCCGGCACCAGGGGCACCGCTCTGATTGTGAACCTGCCCGGCTCGCCCAAGGGATCGGTGGAATGCCTGGGCGCAGTGCTTGATGTTGTCCCCCACGCCCTGCGCCTGCTGGCCGACCAGCCCACCGAGCATTGACCTCGAGCCATTCCAATCCAGCCCAGATGATGGATCTGGCCCTGGAAGCAGCCCGTTCCTGTCGGCTGGTCACCTCGCCCAATCCGTGGGTGGGCTCGGTGGTTGATTCCGGCGGCCAGACGTTCTTTGGGGCCACATCGCCGCCGGGCGGCAACCACGCGGAGATCAACGCGTTGGAAGCTGCTGGCCCGCGCGCCGAGGGCGCCGACCTCTACACCACGTTGGAACCGTGCGACCACCAGGGTCGCACCGGGCCATGTACCGACGCCATCATCGCCGCGGGGATCACTCGGGTGTTCGTGGCGGTGGAGGATCCCGACCCTGCGGTGTCGGGGAAGGGCATCGCGGCCCTGCAACGGGCCGGCTTGAACGTGGAGACGGGCGTGAGGGCCGCTGAGGCCGCTGAGTTGCTGGCCCCCTACCTGAAGCATCGCCGCACCCGGCTCCCCTGGGTGGTGCTGAAGCTGGCCGCCACCCTGGACGGCCGCATTGCCGCCCCCGATGCCACTAGCCGCTGGATCACCGGTGTTGAGGCCCGGGCCGACGCGCACCGGCTGAGAGCCGAAAGCGACGCCGTGCTGGTAGGGGCGGGCACTGTTCGAGCCGACGATCCCGCCCTCACGGTGCGGGACTGGCAGCCTCCCGCCGGGGTGACCCCCCGCACCACCCAGCCGCTACGAGTGGTGTTGGGCACCGCGCCGCCCGAGGCCCGTGTCCACCCCGCGATGGAGATGGATGGTCCGCTGGAGCAGGTGCTGGCCGAGTTGGGGGAGCGGGGTGTAGTCCAGCTTCTGGTCGAAGGGGGCGCAGCCACCGCAGCCGCCTTCCACCGAGCTGGCCTGGTGGACCACTACACCGTGTACCTGGCCCCCGCTTTTTCCGGAGGCAACGACGCCCACCCCATGTTCACCGGCCCTGCCACCCCCACCATCGATGACCTCTGGCGAGGCGAGATCTGCGACGTCACCCGCCTCGGCCCCGACCTGCGGATCGACTTGCGGCCGAGTTGAACGGAGAGCGTTTGCCGTACGCTGGGAACCGGGACGGGGCAACCGGGTATTGACACCAGCCCCGCACTTGCAGCCCGGTAGCGTTGGGGCATGCTCTCGTTGGTTTTGCCCAAGGGTTCGCTGGAAAAGGCGACCTTGGAGCTGTTCGACGCCGCCGACATCCCGGTGAATCGCAGTTCGGATGTTGCCTACAAGGCCACGATCAACGACCCCCGCATCAGCGATGTCCGCATTCTTCGGCCCCAGGAGATTCCCCGATACGTGGCCGACGGACTGTTCGATCTGGGCATCACCGGGCGCGACTGGGTGGCCGAGACCGACAGCGACGTGGTGTCGCTGGGGGAGCTCCACTACTCCAAGAACACCTCCCGGCCGATCCGGATGGTGCTGGCGGTGCCCGACGACTCGCCGTGGAACGCGGCGGAGGATCTGCCCCAGGGGGTGAAGATCTCCAGCGAGTATCCGGCCCTCACCAAGCGATTCTTCGACGACTTGGGTATCGAGGCCGACATCGCCCTGTCATACGGGGCCACCGAGGCCAAGGCCCCCGACATCGTGGATGCGGTGGTGGAGATCACCGAGACCGGGCGGGCGCTGCGGGCAGCCGGCCTCAAGATCATCCACACCATCCTCACTTCCTACACCGAGCTGATCGCCAATCCGGCCAGCTATGCCGACCCCGAGCGTCGCCATGCCATGGAGCAGATTCACACCCTGTTGGGCGGGGTGCTGGAAGCCAGGGGCAAGGTGCTGGTCAAGATGAACGTGCCGTCGGAAAGCCTGGACAAAGTGATCGACTTGCTGCCGTCCATGAAGGCGCCCACGGTCAACGAGCTGTTCGGGGGCCACGGCTATGCGGTGGAGACGGTGGTGCCCAAAGCGGACATCAACGTGTTGATCCCCGATCTGCGCGACGCCGGGGCTAGCGACATCATCGAGCTCCCGTTGGCCAAGATCGTCCATTGAGCTTGGCTGGTCGCAACATTCCCCTCATCGGCACCGTTGCCAGCTTCGACGGCGCCACCGGCTGGGGGACGATCGCCGCGGGAGACGGTACGGCCTATCCCTTCCATTGCACCGCCATTGCCGACGGAACCCGCACTATCACCGCAGGCGTCGCGGTGACCTTCCAGCTGGCTCCCGGCCACCGGGGTGTTTGGGAAGCGGCAGGAATTACTCCCCGCTAGACCCCGGATCGCCTTCTTCTGAGTATTCGGCGTCTTCGGCGCCACCCTCCATCGCCCGGGACACCTGCACGAACGCCATGCGGATCTGATGAAGGGCATCTTTGAGGGTGGCCTCGTGCTCTCCGAGGCGTCCCTCCAGCCCCTCCACCACCGCACCCAGGGCGTCGATGGCCAATCGGGACTCTTCCAAGTTGGGCGGTTGCTGGCTGAGGTGGATGGCTCCCAGCTCATACAGCCCCATGGCGTGGTTCCCCACCACCACCGACGCGGGGGTGTTGGCGATCTGCTCCCGGGCCTCGGCCAACTGCTGGGCCAGTTCCTCGGCTTGGGCCCGTTCCTCGTCGCTCAACCCGGCCAGCGGGTCTTCAACTTGATCGGGCGGGTCTTGTGGCGGCGGGGTCGCCGTCTGTCCTCGGCCGTCGTCAACCGGAACCTCTCCGCCTGGTGTCCACAGTGTGCTCATCGTCTTTCCTACACTCCTTTTTGCCTCGTCTGGCGTGATTGTCCCTCAACGCTGATACTGTTACCCCGCAACTTCGGTACGCAAGCGGGATCGAGATTTGTTCCCAGCGTGCCAGTCCCAATAGTCAAGAGAGAGGAACATGCGCATTGCAGAGCGGTGATCGGCCATAGCTTCGGCAGATGCTGAGCCCCGGATCAACGACCGGATCAGAGCCAGAGAGGTGCGGCTCGTTGGTGAGGACGGACAGCAAGTAGGCATTCGGCCGCTGCCTGAGGCATTGGACATGGCCAGTGAAGCCGGCCTCGACCTGGTAGAGGTCGCCGAAAAGGCGAACCCCCCGGTATGTCGGATCATGGACTACGGCAAGTACAAGTACGAAGCCGCCCAGCGGGCTAAGGAGTCCCGGCGAAACAGCACCAACATCATCGTCAAGGAGATGAAGTACCGGCCCAAGATCGGACCGGGTGATTTCGATACCAAGACGAGGAAGGTGCGGGGCTTTCTTGAGGAAGGCTACAAAGTAAAGGTCACGATCATGTTCCGCGGCCGCGAGGTGCAGCATCCCGAATTGGGGCGGCGCATCCTCGACGACATTGCGGACGAGGTGGAAGAAGTGGCCAAGGTTGAGGTCTATCCCAGACTGGATGGCCGCAACATGGTCATGGTGCTGGGACCGGCGAAGAAGAAGTCCCGCAAGCAGGCGGCAAAGTCTGCTCGCCAAGCCGTGGAAGAGACCGCGACAACCGAATCTGCCACTTGAATTCAATCTTGAGATCATTTGTTTGAGATCATTTAGGTAAGAGAATTCAAGGCTCCCTACAGCGCAGGAAACTGACATGCCCAAGATGAAAACCCACCGAGGCGCGGCCAAGCGGTTCAAGACCACCGGCACCGGCAAGATCCGCCGTCGCAGCGCCTACAAGAACCACATCCTCGAGAAGAAGGCCCCCAAGCGCAAGCGCCAGCTGCGCGGCCCGGCCCAGGTGTCGTCAGCCGACGCCCCGGCCGTGAAGCGCCAATTGGGTTTGTAGGGCCTGAAGCGACCAGCACGAGTTCAAGGAGAAGCACACGATGGCCAGAGTCAAGCGCGCCGTCACTGCCCGCAAGCGCCGCCGGGCGGTGGTGAAGCGGGCCAAGGGGTACTACGGCAACAAGAGCCGCACGTTCCGGGGCGCCAATGAGCAGCTGATGCACAGCGGCCAGTACGCCTACCGGGATCGCCGGGCCCGCAAAGGCGAGTTCCGCCGCCTTTGGATCCAGCGCATCAACGCCGCCTGCCGCCAGAACGGCATCAACTACAGCCGCTTCATCAACGGCTTGAAGCTGGCCGACGTGGAGGTCGACCGCAAGATCCTGGCCGAGATGGCCGTGAATGATCCGGCGGCCTTCACCGCGTTGGTCGAGGTGGCCAAGGCTGCGGCAGAGGCGGAGCAAGAGTCCGCCTCGGTCGGGTAGAGCTGCTCATCAGCAAGCCACTCAGTCCCCGAAACCCCCGGATTGCGGAACTACGCCGACTAGTCCGCAACCGCCGAGATCGCACTGAGGCCGGCAAGTTCGTCATCGACGGACCGCAACTGCTGGTCGAAGCGGTGGCTGCCGATCTGGAGATCGTTGACGTCTTCGTGGAGCCCGTAGTCGACCTGTGGGCCGACTTGGGACTGTCAATCAACGCTCCCATCTGGACAGTAAGCGACGACGTGCTGGCCAAGGTGGGCTCGGTGGTCACCCCCCAGGGTGTCATGGCCACCGCCCGAATCCCCGAGATCATGCCAGTGGCAGAGGGCGACTTTGCCGTGGAGCTGGCCGGTGTGGCCGACCCCGGCAACGCCGGCACCATCGTGCGCACCGCAGTGGCCGCCGGGGCCCAGGCGGTGGTGTTCAGCCCGCAGTCAGTTGACCCCTGGAATCCCAAAACCGTGCGGGCCTCGGCTGGTGCGCTGTTCCGAGTCCCCCTGGCCGAGACAGGACCAAAAGGGGAGCGGGTGGGCGCCGACCCCCATCGAGGCGATCCCTATAACCAAGCCGACCTAACCGGCCCCCTCACCCTGGTGGTGGGCAACGAGGCCCACGGCCTCGATCACACAGTCGCAGTAGACCGCTGGGTGTCTATCCCCATGGCCGAGTCAGTCGAATCCCTCAACGTCGCCTCCGCCACCGCCATCCTCTGCTTCGAAATCGCCCGCCAACGCCGCAGCGGATTCACCGTCGGACCCTCGTGATCTGAAGTGTCGAATAATCCCGATTGGTAGATGAGGGCTAAGCGGTAACATTTGTCTTGGCTGCGAGCGCTTCGGGTCACCGAGGCGATCCAGCCATCATGAAGGTCCGCTTGGCGGGCCTTCATCGCGTGAGGGCCATGTTTCCCGCGAGGCCACAACTCTGCTATCCACGATCTCCGCCAGCTTGGTGATGGCCATATCGGAGGGGCGAGGCGAAGAGGCAGCGAAGCGCTTGCGGCGAGTCAGCACAAACGCTGCCAAATCAGCTAGCTGAACCCCTGGACTCGTCTCTGACTGCACAAAGTGAACTCGGTCCACGACTCTGGTCAGGGTCGGATCCCCGTCGGACGACGAGTTCCCAGTTTGCATCTGCGTGACAAGGCTATCGACGATTTCTGTCACGGGCATTTCCCTGTCAACGCCTAAAGGAAACTGGCTGACTGGAGGATTTGATAACCGAACTGGATGTAGCCGGTTTGGCCTGATCTAGCGGTGCTATTGAGATCTAGTCTCACACTCCATTTTCCATCCTCTCTCGTTTCTTGGCGTGCCTCTCATCAACCGGCGTAGGCGATATCTGTCGAACGATTTACCAACGATGTTGTAGTTGCGTCTGGCCCACTTCGAGGCCACCGCTGTTGCTGAAGATTTGGTGGGCTTATCCGGCGCTCGTTTTCGGCTCTGTTCGGACCCTGCTACAGAAGTCTGCTCTTATTCTGAGGACCCCATTGCCGCGCTGATGGCCTTGTTGATGGCAGCGTTGATCTTGGCACCGCGGCGCTTGAAGGGCAGTTCGCCGAACACTTCCTCGAACAGCTGTTCGTTGGTACGGAGGAGTCCATCGGAGTTGATCCATCGGACTAGCGCGACCAGCTCATGGTGCGAGATGTCGTCGATGGACGACACGTAGCTGCGCATGAAGGGCTTGATGCCTCTGGATGGAGGAGGATCAGCTGGCTTCGGTGGGGTAGTTGTGTCCAGATCACCGAGAGGCTCTTCAGGCTGATCTGGGGCGTTTGGCGGGGAGTCAATGCCTGCGTCGATCGCCTCAACCGCTTTCTCGTAGGCAGCAAGCACTCGATCAACCTCTCGGCGGTGGTCGTTGAACCAGTCCGTAGACCAAATGCGGCAGAACCTCCACCCGAGGCGTTCAAGGTGCTCCTGGCGCAGACGGTCGCGATCTCGGGCTGTGAGGGACGAGTGATAGCTGGCGCCGTCTGCTTCAACGGCTAGGGCGAATTGGTCTGGTCTATTGGGGTGGTATACCGCGAAATCGATGCGATATCCCGAGCACCCGTGCTGAGGAATCACCTTGAGACCGGCGGCGGTGAGTTTGTCGTGAACGTCGATTTCAAAGGGATTCAGAGGAGGGCGGTCATCGGCACCGTCCAACGCTGTGCCGCCTGATTGCGCAAACTTCAGGAAACCTCGAAGCATCTTGGCTCCTGTAGAACGAGTTCTCTCTGGGTCCATGTCGGCGTAGTCAAATGATGACACCAGTGTCATGCGCTTGCGGGCTCTGGTGATGGCCACGTTCAACCGCCGCTCGCCGCCTTCTCGGTTCAGCGGGCCGAAGTTATACAGCATCTTGCCGTCGGCGTTCTTGCCGTAGCCGATGCTCAAGATGATGGCATCGCGCTCGTCGCCCTGTACCCGCTCGAGGTTTTTCACGAAGGCCCGCTCCTCGTTCGCCTCGTTGAAAAAATCCTCGAGAGCAGGGTCGCGTTCTTCTCCTAGCCGCTGGCGCAGTACTTCCTCGATGCGGTTGGCATGGTTGATACCCATGGCGATTACTCCAAGGGTTTCGTCGGGCCGAGCCCTGGCGTGACCGATCATCAGATCCACGACTTGAAGCACTTCGTCGGAGTTGCTCCCCTTCTTGGTGGCCACGCCCATCCGGTGTGGCACGAGTTCCCAACTCAGACACCTATCGGAGTTGGCGCCGGGAAAGGTGGTCAGGCTGCCGTGGTAGATCTCCTGATTGGAGTAAGCGATGAGTCGCTCGTCCTGGGAGCGGTAATGCCATGTGAGCGGGCGCCGGGAAAGCTGGGCATCCATAACGTCCAGGATTGACTCGTAGTCCGCCATGGACTCGACGTCTTCTTCAAGGTCATCGTCGCCCCCGGTACTGTCGAAGAAAGTGGTTGGGGGAAGCTGGCGGGAGTCTCCCGCCACCATGGCTCGCCGCCCTCGCAGCAGGGCGGGAACAGCGTCGCAGGGGAGCACCTGGCTAGCTTCGTCGAACACCACCAGGTCGAAGAGCGGCCGGGGTGGCAGCGTCTGGGCCACGTCGAGGGGCGACATGGCCCAGCAGGGGCGAATCGCGGCCAGTGCGTCAGGGGCCTGTTCGAACAAACTCCTCAGGGGCAAGTGGCGAGTCTTCTTTCTGGCCTCTTTGCGAATCAACTGATCTTGGCCATGGTTTTGGTTCAGCGCGGTCACCGCGTGCTCCGCGATGCGCCGGGCCACCCGGGGTGGGTTGCCCTGTAGGTGGCTGGTGTCAGCCTGCTGGAACTCCCTTACATAGCGGCTCTGCCGGCTTCCCTGGAATCCCGACAATCGGCTGTCTTCAAGCAGCACTTCTCGCTGGATTGACCGCAGCCTGGAGTGGTCGAAAGCTGCTTCAAGTGCATCGTCGCTCATTGCGCCGCTGGTCACCTTGTCTAGCAATGGGCCGACATGAACGGCTCGCAAACGATGCTCGACATCATGCAATCGGGGCAGCTGGAACAGCGTGTGCTGGTCGCTGAGGAGTTCTTGGGCCAGGCTGGAGATTCCCTCGGCGGTCTTATCCGCGAGCTTGTATTCGGGCAGCATTATGACCAGTTTGTCTACAGCGTCCTTCATCTTGTCGAACGCCTCGGATGCCTCGTCCGCGTTGGCTAGGACTTGGGGCGATCCTGTGCAGCCCAGGTCAGCCCAGCGGTGGGTCAGGGTGTGGGCTGCTTTGACTTCTTCATAGAGCTCGCGGGCGCTGCGGCTGGACAGACCCGGCTTGAGGCTTTCAAGTTCCGCCAGTGCCGATTGATATTGCTGTGCAATCTCGGCTATCTCGTCGGTGGCGTTTTTGGCGTTGGTGAGTATTTGGGGCGATCCTGTGCAGCCCAGGTCAGTCCAGCGGTGGGTCAGGGTGTGGGCTGCTTTGACTTCATCGTAGAGTTCGCGGGCGTTGCGGGTGGACAGACCTGGCTTGAGGTTCTCAAGTTCCCCGTCTCGGTCTTGGCGGAGGCGGTATGTGCCTGCCGGGGTGGAAAGATCTGGCTTGAGGCTTTCAAGTTCCTCTAGCGCTGATCGATATTGTCTGTTGAAGATTCTATTGAGCAATCGGCTGAGTCCGTTGCCTGTGGCGGGGGCCATGTGTTGGACCAGTTTGTCTAGGTCAGCGCTGAATATTTCCGGAGTAAGGGCGGCCTCGGTGTTGGCGGCGGCGCGTGCAAGCTCTGGGATCTCGGCGATCAGGTTGCCCCATTCGGCAGCTGATCTGGGCTTGTCGACATCAAGGTGCTCTGAGAGCATCTCAAGCCCGTTGCCTGTGGCGGGGGCCATGTGTTGGACCAGTTTGTCTAGGTCAGCGCTGAATATTTCCGGAGTAAGGGCGGCCTCGGTGTTGGCGGCGGCGCGTGCAAGCTCTGGAACTTCGGACATCAAGTTGCCCCAATTGGCAACCGAACCTGGGTCCTTGATTCCCAATTCGCCAGCCAGCAACTTCTGCTGAACCTGCCAGCTGGAAGTGAGTTCGCCAGCCAGCCCAGAACACGCGTCGAGTGCGCTCCGAGCCTCTTCCTCGGAAGAAACGTGAGAACCTGCCCAAGGCGAGCGCCCGGAGCGGAGAGGCTCAGATAGGTCGGCCCAGTCTTTGAGGTCTCGTCGCACTTGTTGGGTGGTGGACTCGTCCAATTCGGCCAGGGCCGAAGCAGAGAACCACATCGACGGCTGGGCCTTGACGCCAGCGGGATACTCTGATGCCTTCAATTGCAACAGTGCTGATTGCACCTTGAAATACGACAGCCCCCACGGCTCACGCTCTTGGTGCAGTGCCTGGGCGTAGCCCGACAGCTCTTGACGGGACTTCTGCAAGTGCTGGTGGAGTTCTTGCTGGTTGACAGCATGGGTTCCGGCGATGTCGGTGAGTGACTGGTCGAGTTGTTGGGCCAATTTCCTGCGGGAGGACACCCCGCCGTGGAGGTCCATCACGAACCGGTCAAGTCCCACATTGGTCAGCCGCTTGACCACCGCGTCGATCGCTGCCCGCTTTTCGGCCACGAACAGGATTCGCTTGCCGTGGGCCATCATCGTGGCGATGAGATTGGAGATGGTCTGGCTCTTGCCGGTTCCCGGCGGTCCCTGGAGGACAAACGAATGTCCGGACAGGGCGGCATTGATGGCTGCGTTCTGTGAAGAGTCGGCATTGAGCACCAAGAATTCATCAGCGGGCGGCAAACGGTCGGGCAATGACGGGTCAATGGGGTGGTCCGAATGCAAGCGCACGGCTTCGATAGCTGCTTCGTCACCGGTCAGGGCTGCAATCAGATCGTGATTGGTGAGCGCGTCCAAGTTGTTCTTGATGTCATTCACCATCGGCATCTTCTTGTACATGAAGTTGCCAGCGATAAGGCGCTCAGCAATCACGAAATCGGGCACACTTCCAGCCCGCCTGGAGAGTTCCGCAAAAATGGCTTGCTCCTCGTCTGGGCTGATCTGCTCACCGTCGCCGTAGGGGTCCATGAGGTCTTCCCCGGACACATCCACCTGGAATTCAGTGGCGAGGTGCTGGAGAAGTGCCTCGTTGAGAGTCCATTCTCCGGTCAACTCAAAGTCATAGTCGGTTTCCGCTGTGCCCCTGCGGTGCAAGCCAATGGGACACAGCAGCACCGGTGCAGCAGGAGTGGCTCTGGTCGACTGGGCAGTCCAAGTGGCCATGCCCCATCCAAGGAAAAGTGTTTGAATGCCCTTTTCTTCGAAGTTCTCCTGTGCCTTGCGACTGATAGATCGGGCCCGCTTGATGGCTTCGGCCATTAGATCCTGGAGATCGTTGTCGGTCTGGCCTTCGAACTCCAAGGTCAGGTAGTCGTCATTGATAGGGGTGGGGAACAGCTGGGTCAGCTGGACTTTCCTCCCATTTCGCAGTCTGTCCACAGCCCTGGGATCAGCATCGGCCAGATCCAACGTCCCGACCTTGAGATCCCGGTAGTAAAGCAGCCGGTTACGACCAGATTCGTCGGTAAGGTCTCTAGCCCATTGCGCCGCTGCTCGTTCTACCGTCTCCCTGCGGGACATCTTGAAATGTCTAGTTGAGATGTATTCCTATGGTCCAAATGACTCGGACAGAGGATTTCTATACGCCACCGACATTCTCTGCTTAGAAATGGCCCACCAACGCCGCAATTCACAGCAGTCGTCTAATGAATTAGTCTACTAACACGTTAGTTGACTAATTCATTAGGTAAATATATACTTGCCGCATGACACCCACCGCTCTGATTGACCGCGAAGCGGAGTCAACAAGGTTGCGAGCTCTGGCTGATGGCAAGCGACCTGCGCTGGCCCTAGTCCACGGACGCAGACGGGTGGGCAAAACCTTTCTGCTCTCGAATCTCTGGCCTGCTGAGCGGGTGCTGTACTACTCGGCATCGGCGACAACCCCGGCAATCAATCGGCAGACTTTGCTGGATGAGGCGGCTCGCTGGTCGGGGGAAGAGCTCCGGATCGAAGACCATCCCACCTGGCGAACTGTCTTTCGCACTCTGTTCGGGCTTCGTCCCGACCATCCGATCGTCATCGTCTTAGACGAGTTCCAGTACCTGGCCGATGGAGAACGGGGAATGCGCGAGGTCGCCTCGGAACTAAACGCCGTCTGGGAATCGGGCCTGCCGCGCGCTGCGGGCCTGCTGGTGGTGCTTTCGGGGTCCGCGGTGCGCACACTTGAGGCGCTGGCCGCTGGCGGATCGCCGCTGTATGGCCGGCTCGACGCCGTGCTCCCCCTTAACCCGTTTGACTACTACGACGCGGGCCAAATGGTCTCTCGCTACACGCTTCGCGACCGGGTCCGGGCCTACGCCGCGTTCGGCGGGCTGCCGGCCAATCTGGCGGTGGTAGACGATGGCCGACCGCTGAAGGAGAACATCGCCGAGTTGCTCCTTTCGCCCCACGGAGTGGTCCGGATTCGGGTGCAGACTGAGCTTGACCAGGAGGAGGGTTTTCGGAGCACGGCCCGCTACCGGGCGGTACTGGCCAGCATCGGGCTAGGCGCCCGTACAGTTGGTGAGATCGCGTCGATCATGGGCCAACAGTCCGACACGGCGCTCAAGCGGATGATCGAGCAGCTTGAGGATCTGTCGTATCTGGTGCGAGAGGTGAACTTTGGTGCCTCCCCCCAGCGGGGCGTGCGATATCGATTGGCCGACCCGGCAACCCGGTTCCACCACGGGATCGGGCTGTGGGCAGAGTCGGCGGTGGCCGCACTGGGGCCGGAGGCCGCTTGGCGGGTGCGGATCGAGCCTGAGGCGTTTCCCAGCTACGTCGGCCGCCATGTGTTTGAAGACGTGGCCCGACAGGCCTGTCGGCGCTGGGGTCCTAGCCGGGGACTCCCGGCCGTGGCCGAGTGGGGCAGATGGTCCGGTCAAGACCGATCCCGCCGAGAAGTGGAGGTCGACCTGGTTGGCCGACCGCTTGACGGCACAATGGTCACCGGCTCAATCAAATTCCGCACCCGCCCTGCGGGGGCCCGCACCTACCTGGACCATGTGATCGCTCTGGAGCGCCTGGCCGACAGCGGTCATGGCTGGGCTCAAGAAGCTCTGGACCCGATTTCGCCCTTCTGGTTCGTCTCCGCCGGCGGCTTCGCCCCGTCATTCCACGAAACCGCCGACCCTGCCCGCGAAGTCATCACCTGGACCCTGGACGACCTCTACCCTCCCTATCCGGAGTCCTGAAGGCAGGACACAAACACATTCCCAATTTGGGCGGAGTTTTTCGATCAGCCGACGACGGGGCCGATGGCGGCGGGCTGGGCTCTGAGGGCTTCTATTTCGGCGACGGCCTCGTCGGAGAGTTCGCGAACGCCGATGAACTCTTCGAGGTTGTAGTGGAGGTTGATGATGCGCATCTCTTCCCGGCTCAACACGATGTGGTCGAGGCCGGGTTGGTGCAGGCCCCGCTGGGCCCGCTGGAGGTTGGAGAGGTCTTGGTCGAACACCAGATTCATCGAGGCCTCTTCGGCGGGGATGACAGCCTGCATGGGCTGGGTCCGGTCGGTGCCGGGGGGTCGGCGGTCGAGGTGAAGCAGGTCCATGAAGGCGTCGTCGGGGGTGTCGCCGGGACGGGACCGCAGCACGGTGATGGAGTCGCACATCACGATCACCGTGATGTTGGGGAACAGGTTGAACTGGAACAAATCCAGCATCTGCGACTGGTCGAAGCTGTCGAGGTCGAGGCCCTTTTGCCTGGTCTGGCTCCGGACCAACTCCTCCAGCACGTCTCGCACGCTGCCGCCGTCGGGAACCGTCGGGCACGGCCCGGGATTCTCAGAGTCCTGGCCGTAGCGGGCGCCCTGGGTCACGATGATGGAGTCCCATATCTCTTGGTCGGTGGCCCCGTTGCGCAGCCGGGGGCTGGGCACTCCGTAGGGCTGGTGCAGCGAGCCGTGGCGGCCGTAGAGACGGTTCACCGAGTTGACGTCGTCGCAGCTGGGCAGCATCTCGCGGTGGATGCCCTGCACGTGGTAGGTCTCGCTGAATGCCTCGATGAGGGTCTTCCAGTTGCACGGCAACGGCACGGTGAGGTCGTAGGCGCAGGCGTACTCCTCCATGCGGGCCCACTCCAGCAGGCCGGGAATGGCTTCCAGATACTGGTCCAGCGGCTTGGCGTCCAAGTCTAGATTCACGAACACCAGCGGCCCCCACGTGCCCACCTGCACCGGGAACAGCGGATAGTCGTCGTTGCGCAGCGCCCCGAAGCCCCGGCGCGACGGCACCTCTCGCAGCTTGCCGTCCAGCGTCCAGCTCCACCGGTGGTAAATGCAGCGCAGCTCGGTCAGCCCCGACCCCGAGCCGGTACACAGCACGTTGCCCCGGTGGCGGCACACGTTCTGGAACCCCCGCAGCACCCCGTCGTCGCCCCGCACCACCAGCACCGACAGGTTGCCCACCGAGTACTCGAACCAGTCGCCCGGCGATGGCACATGATCGACCGTGCAGGCCAGCTGCCAGGCCCGGGGCCACACATGGGCCATTTCCAATTCGGCCCACTCTGGTGAGATGTACCGATGGGTGGGCACTTCAACCGGCGTGCGCCGGGGCGGGACGGCCCCTATGGCCGTTCCCACCGGGGCATCGTTGGTGAGTTCAGGGCCGATCTGGATCTTCGCCATGGCTGAACAGTAGTGGTAGGCGGGCGATCCAAGCCGGGCAGTAATCGAGGTTGAACAAGGCGTAAGCGGGAGTCCCGTATTCTGGTGCGGGTATGAGCTTCGCTGAGACCGTCGTGTTCGCGATTGGGGCTCTGATCGCAGTGGGCACGCTGTTGGCCGCCATATATACCGTGGTAGTGCCCCGGGCCGAGCGCAGCCTGATGATCCGCTTCGTGTACGTGGGCATGAGGTATTTGTTCTCGTTGGTCGCCCGCCGCCGCAAGTCGTATGAGGCCAAAGACGCGGTGCTGGCCCGCTATGCCCCCACCACGCTCATGCTGCTGCCCATGGTGTGGGCCACCGGGGTCATCTACGGGTTCTCGATGATGTTCTGGGCGCTGGATGTGCGCCCGTATCGGGAGGCGTTGGTGCTGAGCGGGTCGTCGCTCACCACCCTGGGCTTTCGGGACACCCAAGACCTGGCCAGCCTGGTTCTGTCCATAGGCGAGGCCCTCATTGGGTTGGGCATAGTGGCGCTGTTGATCAGCTTCTTGCCCCTCATGTACATGGCGTTCAGCGCTCGGGAGTCCGCGGTGGCCCGACTGGAAATCAGGGCCGGAACCCCGCCCACGCCTGAGGCCATGATCATCCTGGCCCATGAGACCGGCGGCCTTGAGGATATGGGAGAGACCTGGACCGAGTGGGAGCACTGGTTCATCCAAATCGAGGAGACCCACCAGACCTATCCCGCGCTGGCCTTCTTCCGGTCGGTGCGCTCCGATCGCTCATGGGTTGTTGCCGCGGGCTGCATCTTGGACACCGCCGCCATCATGCTGTCGACGGTGGCGGTGCCCCATTCGCCCGCCACGCCGTTCATGATCCGGGCGGGCTATGTGGCTCTGCGCAACGTCGCCGACTTCTTCGCCATCGACTATGACCCCGACCCGAAGGACATCTCCCCTATCACGGTGCGCCGCCACGAGTTCTACGAGACCTACGAGACCCTAAAGAGCGCCGGGGTTCCCGTCGTGGAAGACCGCGAGCGGGCGTGGCGCGACTACGCGGGTTGGCGGATCAACTACGACAACTGCCTGGTGGGGCTGGCTTCGATTACCTCTGCTCCGCCGGGCAAGTGGAGCAGCGATCGACCCTCTCCCTACCACCGGCTGCCGCTGTTCCACCGGCCCCTGCGCCGCCCGCTGCCCCCGCTTCTGCGCCAGATCAGGCGAAGGGGATTCGGCCCGGGGCGGCGAAAGTGATTGCTCCCATCCCGAACGCTGGAAATGTGCTCGTTGGGGTGGATGCCGTGCGGCCTCGGATTTCACCCAAGACGACGCTGCCGATGAGGCTGGCGCGATGAGAACCCGAATTACCGAGCTGCTGGGCATCGACATCCCCGTGGTGCAGGCCCCCATGGGCTACATCGCCCGGGCCCAGCTGGCCTCAGCGGTGTCCAACGCCGGGGGCATGGGCATCATCGAGACCTCTTCGGGCCAGCTCGACGACATCAAGGTGGAGATCGCCAAGATGCGCGACCTCACCGACCGGCCGTGGGGGGTGAACATCGCCCAACTGCTGGTGCCCGACGCCACTGTCATCGATTTTGTCATCGAACACGAGGTGGGGTTTGTGACCACCTCGGCGGGCGACCCCAACCGGTTCACCGCCATGCTGAAAGGAGCCGGGATCACTGTCTTCCACGTGGTGCCCACTCTGCGGGGCGCCCTCAAGGCAGTAGACGCCGGGGTGGACGGCCTCATCGTGGAGGGAGTGGAGGGCGGCGGGTTCAAGAACCCCCACGGCTCGTCCACCATGGTGCTTGCCCCGCTAGTGGTGGCCGCGGTGGACGTGCCGGTGATTGCCGCAGGGGGCATCTGCGACGGGGTGTCCATGGCGGCGGCGCTGGCGCTGGGGGCCGACGGGGTGCAGATGGGCACCAGGATGCTGTCGGCGGCTGAGTCGCCGGTACACGACAACTGGAAGCAGGCGGTGGTGGCCGCCGCGGAGACCGACACCGTGCTGTTGAACCGGTTCGGGCGGCCCGGCATGCGGGCGCTGCGCACCGAGCTCACCGCCGAGATGGAGCACCACGACCAGGTGAACATGCCCGGCCTCGACCGGCTCATGGACCAGTACTTCGGCGGGCAGATGGACGTGGCCGTCCCCTTTGGCGGCCAGGTGATGGGCCGCATCGACGAGGTGCGCCCGGTGGCCGACATCCTGGGAGAGGCCTGGGAGCACTGCCAGGCCCGTCTGCGCCAACTGGGTCAGGCCGCCGCGGGGTAGCCGGGCGGGAAGTCACCCTCATGCTCTCCCGCACAATGCTCACTCTCCTTCGGCGGTCGGGGAGCCGACTGCAACTGGTCCGCCTCCTCGGGCCCGATCCCCGCGGCGTGCGCCAGTCGCTGGGGGCGCTGTGCATCTTGGCGGTGACCAGCGTGATCGCCGGGTTGGTGCTGGGTCGCAGCCACGAGCGGCTGGCCGAGCTGCCCGGCCTGCTGCTGTTGGTGCCAGCGGCCATCGCGCTTCCGGGGAAGATTTTCGGAGCACTGGGCAGTCGGCTGGGCACCGCCATCCACACCGGCACGTTCCGGCTGTCGCTGCGGTCGTCCAGCGTGGTGGGCCAAAACGTGTGGGCCTCGTTGGTCTTGACGCTACTTATGACGCTGGTGCTGGCCCTTTTGGCCTCGGCGATGGCTTCGAACCTCGGGGTGGAGAACGCCATCGGCGTGGCCGACTACGTGGTCATCTCGGTGGTGGGCGGGATGCTGGCCTCGGTATTCGTGCTGCTGGCGACGCTGGGCATGGCCACCGGGTCGGTGCGCTGGGGCCTCGACCCCGACAACGTGACCGCCCCCATGGTGACCGCAGCCGGCGATGTGCTGGCGCTGCCCGCGCTCATCTTGGCCTCCTATCTGGTGCGCATCGACACGGTCACCCCGGTAATCGCCGGGCTGTTGGCCGCCGTCACGGTTGTGTCGTCGGCCGCCGCGCTCCGCTCCAAGGCCCCCGAGCTGCGGACCGTTCTGCGGGAGTCGATCCCGGTGCTGGTGCTGGCCGGATTTCTGTCGCTGATGGCCGGGGTGACCGTGGAGAACCGATTCGAGGTGTTCTCCGAGCGCCCCGTGCTGCTGATTCTGATTCCCGGCTTTCTGGCCACCGCCGGCGCACTGGGCGGCATCTTGACCAATCGGCTGTCCAGCAAGCTCCACCTGGGTTTGATCGGCCCCTCGGTTGTGCCCCATCGGGGGGCCCGCACCGACGTTGGGGTGACCATCGGGCTGGCGCTGCCGGTATTCGTGATTGTGGCCCTGGTGTCGCAGGGAGCGGGATCGCTGGTGGATCTGGCCGGGCCGGGGGTGGGGCGGCTGGTGGGGGTGGCGCTGATCGGCGGGATCCTGGCCGTTGTCGTGGTGGTGGCCGTGGCCTACTACGGGACCATTGCCGCCGTCCGCTTCGGAATCGACCCCGACAGCGTGGGCATACCGACGGTCACCGCGGTGCTCGACCTGGTGGGCGCCCTCACCCTGGTGTTCGCCATTGAGGCGGTTGGGGCCGGGTGAAAGGCAAATGACTGATTCCAGTGCTGATGGCTGACTCTGATGGCTAACTTGAGGAGACCTGACAATGGACGATAAACCCCGCAATCTTCGAGCCATGCTCGCCGAGGCCAAAGACCTCTCCGAGCTGATGGTCGACTTGGCCTACGCCGCCCTGTACTTCGGCGACCCGGACATGGCCACCGAGGTGGACGAGCTCGAGGTGCAGATGACCGAGTTGGTGCAGGACATGCGGGCCACGTGCATCATGGCCGTGCGCCATCCCCGGGAGGCCGTGGGAATGTCGTCGGTCCTCCAGGTGATCAGCGCCATCGAGCGGATCGCCAACGATGCGGTGGACATCTCCCGCATTGTCTCCCGCCGGCTGGGGATCCCCGCCGAGCTGGTGGCCGACTTGTCCAGCGCCGAGGAGATCTCCCACCGGCTGGTGGTACACGAGGGATCCCACATGGTGCGCCGCCCCCTGGGCGACCTGGAGCTGCCCGTGGTGGCCGGAATGCGGGTCATGGCCATCCGGCGGGAGCGCAGCTGGATCACCGACGTGGGCGGCGACCAGCTCATGATGCCCGGCGACGTGCTGTTCTTGCGGGGCTCGCCCGATGGCATCATGCGCCTGCACCAGCTGGCCGCCGCGCCCATGTGGGAGGAGCCGGTGGCGCCCGAAGATCCCTGGATCTCGGATCTGGATCGGGCGGTGGACGTGCTGGTGGAGATGAAGGACCTGTCGGAGGCAGCGGTGGGGCTGGCCTACTCGGCGCTGGTGCTCAAAGACCGGGGCCTGGCCGCGCAGGTGCGGCTTCTGGAGGGACGCCTCGACGAGATGAACCACCAGTTGGAGCTGTGGGTGCTGCGGGCCGCGTCCAACAACATCGACCCCTCGCCGCTGCGGGGGTTGCTGCACCTCGGCCAAGCCGCCGAGGACATCGGCGATCAGGCCCGCCAGATGATCTCGCTGGTGGAACAGGGCGAGGAGGTCCACCCCATCTTGGAGATCGCCCTCGGTGACTCCGACGAGGTGGTGGTGGAGCTGCCCGTGGCCCGCCTCAGCGGCGCCGACGGGACCTCGCTCAAGGAACTTGCCCTCAACATCGAGCCCGGCTTCACCGTGCTAGCCATCCGCCGGGCCGGCCGCTACATCTACCGCCCCCCTGGCAGCGCCGCGCTCTATGCCGGCGACGAGATCATCGCCAGCGGCCCCGACGAAGGCCGCGAAGCACTAGCCGAGCGCTTCGGCTGGAACCTGGTGCGAGAAGAAGAAGGCGTAGAAGACGAACTCCAACCCATGGGGTCATGAGAAATCTGGCTATCAGCCAGGCAAAACAACCTTGACGAGCGCCGACATGCAAGTCGTATACTATTTGTATGACAGCTACTCCAGTCCCGGTTCGGTTTAGCGACGAGCAAATTGAGGCAATCGACCGATTGGTAGATGAGGGTGTGGGGGAGACCCGCTCCGAAGTCGTCCGCCGGGCAGTAGAGCGCTTGGACGACGACATTCGCCGGGCCCGCATTGGAGAGGAGATGGCCGAGTCATATCGCCATCAACCCCAGGAAGAACTCGAGAATTGGGTTTGGACTGCTGACGGAAAGTTGCTGCCGGAGCCGTTGGTGATCGAGCAGGGGATTCCTTTAGGCGATGGTCCGCTTCGCCCTCGCCCCGGCTGGGCTGACCAGGAATGAGGCAGGGCGACATCTGGTTCATGGAACTACCCGACGAGAAGAGCCGTCCGGCGGTCGTAGTTTCCAGAGACCAGGTCATTCCAGTGCTGAATGAAGTGGTTGTTGCTCCGGTGACCACCACCCTCCGATCAATCCCGACCTGTGTGCCGGTAGGTCGCGCCGAGGGACTTGATCAAGACAGCGTGGCGACGTTCGACAATCTCCAGTCAGTGCGAAAGTCATACTTGACTTACAAGATGGGTTGGCTCAGCCCCCAGGGCCGCAGACAGATGTGTGACGCGCTCCTGTCCATGGCTGATTGCTGACGCTGCACAGGTCTACATCCGCAGGGGTGTAGGGACAACCGCCGGAGGCTTGGGTGGCTCTTGCCATGGGGGCCGCAGGTAGAAGCGACTGGTGTCGGGGTGTTTTTCTACGTTCCAGTTTCGGTGGTGGACTTTTTGGTGGCAGTCGTGGCAGACCAGCACCAGGTTGTCGGGTTGGGTGGGGCCTCCGTGTTGCCATTCAACGATGTGGTGCGAAACGCACCATTCCGGTTCTTTCTGGCAGCCGATGCAGCCTTGGTCTCGGGCTTCGAGGGCGGCTCGCAGGGCGAAGTTGGGGTGGCGGCTGGTTGAGCCCATCCAGATGGGCTCGGTGGTCGCCTCTTTGAACAGTCCGCACAAGATGTCGGCGTCGCAGGCCAGGCGGTGGAACTCGTTTGGCGGAAGCGGGGTGCCGTCGGCCAGGCGGGGGCGGCCCAGCTTGTCGTCGACGAGGTCGTAGTCGGCCATCAACAAAAGCGTGGTGCCCTGGGGCTGCTCGCTGCCGTCCGCGGAGACTGTGCGGGTGATGAGCCGCTCCAGGGCGTCGGCCCGCCGGTGGCGGTCAGCGGTGTGCTCGCGGCGGTTGTCAGCCCGCCAGTCGTCGTCGGTCGCCTTGTTCAGCGCCTTGCGGACCCGCGCCGCCGCAACCGGATCGAACAAGGCGAACAGCTGCCACATCCCGTCATCGCGCAAAGAGAAGCTGGCCGTGCGGTTCTTCCGCTGGCGCTCGAACCGCTTGTCCCCGTCATCGCCGGCCAACTCGTTTTGATGGTCGCGCACCGTCTTGCGCAACTGCTCCGGCGTCTGCGTCTCAGCCGCCGCCAGCATCTTGGCCTCATCCAGCGGCCCGCTTTGCGCCGCCGCCCCCAAGATCCGGGCGTGCTCCGAGTTGATCCGGCTGTCCACCAGCGCGTCCCGAGTCGCAGCCAGCTTGTCCAACTGCTCGGCATCGCGCAGCGTCCGATCAGCCTGATGCCTCGACTGGCGCAACTCGGCCTTCAAAGAGTTCGCCGCGTCAAACGAACTGCTGCGCCTGGTCTTCTCAGCCACCACCTCAGCCAAAAACCCCTCCAACCGATTGCGGGAAGACCCAATCAGCCGCAGCCGAGCATCCAACCCGGCATCGTCCAACCCGGCCACATCAACGGCATCAACATGCACGCCACTTCGGGCATTCCCGCAGGTCACAGCCCCAAAATCCATACAACAATGATATTGAAGGCAGTGACAGCTTCTCTTTGCGAAGTGTCTCATTCCTCCCGCTTAGGCCGGCATCTAGCACGCGAAGTAGGAGGCCTAGACCACGACCTCCACCCCCCGGTTCGTGAATGGTGAAAATAACTGAAAATATCTGAAAGGCTCTTGACCGAACTGACCTTGATGTGGGCATACTTGTCAGGTGCAATCTCCGTACCGGTGTAGGCTGGCTTGGTGCCCCGTAAGGAAAAGACGGTGAAAGAACTAGCGGCCACGCCTGTCCAGCGCCCTGAAGATGTGCTTTCTCAAGACACGCTCGATGAGGTAGACCGCAAGTTCGCACAGGCAGAAGTTGATGCCGAGGAGCGCCTGGCCGACGAGTCGGCCTGGGAGAACGCCCTAACGGTTGACGAGGTGCGCGAATTGGCTCGCCGAGCCGGGCGAGGCGAGAAGGTCAGTCTCAAAAAGCCTCAATAATGTCATGGCGAGTTACGGACCCACACGGGTGTGTGGATATGTGGGCCATCGGCAAAAGCGACCAGGAGCGCTTGCGTTTGCTGAGGCCCGTTATCCTCGCCCGTCTTAGACTTGCCCCAGTGAAACGGCTTCCGCCCATGCCTTCACTGATCTGCGCCCGGGAGATGACATGACCAACCCGATCATGGAAGTCACCGTCACCGGCGTACTCCTCCGCAAGGCTGGAGGGCAAGAGCTTCCGCTGAACCAAGAGGAATACCAGGCGATTTTCGACAAGGTGTCCGACAGCCTGCACGCCCGAGTCTCTGATGCAGGCGTGTCCGGTCAGGCCGACACCGGCGAACTGAGCATCTGGTTCCTAATTGCGGATGCCGACTCATTTGACGCCGCCCTCAAGAAGATGACAACGACCATCAGCAAGGTATTCCGCGCCGCCGACATAGTGGCCGAACCAGTTCGCAAGCGGACGCTGCTGAGCCTGCTCCGAAGCCGCGATATGACGGTGATCAGCAGATGCAAAATGGTCAACGGATTGCTAGCCGCGTAGACAACACGATGCCTCGCCTGACAGAGGCAATGCCACCAAGCCTGCATCACTAGGATCCTTTCCGTGAGCGATGACGGGCACGGTGACCTTTCACGGCTCGACCCGATCCAAGGAATATTGGAAGTCATGGAGAGGGCCTCCATGACTGGCACCAACAAGCTAGGGCTTCTCCTGGCTCTGCTTGATCTTGCTCCCGAGAGGATTGAGGACAATAGGCCGATTGCAAAAGAGGAATTGACTGAGCGGTACCTCGACATTCACTGGGAACACGCACGCCCCTATGGGGACATCGAACTACGCCATAGTTCGGTCAGGAAGAAGCGGAAGGATGAATCTGTTGCTACCGACACTACGGTGATGCAACAGATCTACTTGCTGCGAGAGCAACTTGACGCCCAGGGGCATGGAGGTCTTGGGAACCAGATTCTTGATGTCGTGAAGAGCCGAGTTGGTGGGTCGGACTGGTGGGATCAAAGCTGGGGTAGCGCAGTTGCAAGCACCAAGAAAGACCTCTGGAGAAACCCGATCGACAAATTGCAGAACCTTCCTGGAGAACCCAGGCCGTTCCTGTATGAGGTCGATGGGCAAGAAGTCAGGTTCATTCCAGGTGTTGCTGAAGCGTTGACGAAATTTGCGGGTATTCTGAGGCCGCTCGTTGAATTCAGGTTTGCTGAAGTGGTGGCAAGAATCAACAGAGATCAGCTGGGTCACATCGCCGAATATCAGATTCATGAACATCTGTTTGGCACTGACAGGACTATGCCCTCCAAGCCAATGCGCGACGACCTCATTGATATGCAAGACAACAGATGCATCTATACGAACGTGCCCTTGGACACTGGTCCAAAGTCGCTGGACCACGTCATGCCGTGGTCACGCGCGAGGCTCTCTCAGGTTGAGAACTTTGTAATGACAACTAGAAGTGCCAACAGCAGCAAAAGCGATTCTCTGTTGGGTCCGGAACTTTTGAGCAAGTGGTTGGAACATCTGGACAGTTGCTCTTCCGAAATGAGTCAAATTGCCGAACGGTATGGCTGGCCTTCAAACCTTGAACGTGTTTGTCGAACGTCATACAACATTTACAAGGTTATTGATCCCAGCACTGGTGTGTGGCAAGGAGAAAGCGAAGGAGTCTTGCCGATCGGGGCCGACGGCATGGAGAGAATTGAACAAATGCTGAGCTAGAAGGCTCGCCGCAACCATTCACGTACCGCATCCGCCGGTGGGGCGGCTAGCTGAGGTTGGGCTAGCCACCCCTGGGCGGGGGTCGGTGTTGGATTGGTCGGTTAGACCGTCAAGCGGTTGCCGCGGCGGGTGGCGGTAGCTAGGAGGAGGCCGGCGAGGATGAGGGTGGCGGCGATAATGAAGAGGAGGCGGCTTTCGACGCCGGTTTCGGCTAGCTCGTCGTCCATATCATCGGCCATGCCGTCGTCCATGTCGTCCATCTCAGCGGCCACCGCGGTGATGCGGCCTTCGCCGCCTTCGGGGTAATCGGTGGCAGTGATGGTGCCGTTGAGGCCGTCGCTGATGTAGGCGGCCAGCGACTGCTGGTCGGTGAGGCCCAGGTGGGTTCGGGTGCCGTCGCCGAAGAGGTATTGGTCGCCGCCGTTGGCCAGGAAGTTGAGGGTGACCAGGGTGATTGAGGGGGCACCTTCAACCACGGCGCCGTCGCTCACCAGCGCGGTGCCGTCGTCCAGGGTGATGGATTGCACTCGGGAGCCCTCGGTGGTAACGGTGTCGTCGTCGCCGATCTCCTGGGGGGTGCCAGCCGGGTCGTAGACGAAGCTCAGTCCGGCCACTTGGGCGAAGCGTCCGCTGGAGCTCTCCACTCGGGATACGGCGTTCTCCAACAGCACCTTTACCTGAGCGGGCGACACGTCTTGGATCACGGTCACGAGGTTGCCGAACGGGGAGATGTTGAAGGTCTCCAGCAGGCTGATCGGCCCGACTGGGATCACCGAGTCGTTGCGGATGCCGCCGCCGTTCTGGAGGGCCACGGCCGGTTCGGGCACGCCGAAGTCGGCAGCCAGCCGCTGCCCGTTCCACAGCAGGGCGTCGGCTAGCAGGTTGCCCTGGTTGGTCTCGTGGGTGCGGATGCCCGGTGACCGGCGCCCGTCCAGGGGCACCTCGGTGGTGCCCACCGGGGTGGCAGCCAGCTCGGCCAACGCCGCGGCCACGGGCTCGGTCACCTGGGCCTGCACGTCGGGATGGGGCTCCACTGCGTCGGATTCTTCGCCGCCGATCACTCGGCGCAAGCCGCTGGTCTCGTCGATGGCGGTCACGTTGCCGTCGGCGTCCACCGTCAGGATCAACTGGCCAAGGTAGGTGTAGTCGCCCGGTGTGGTCACGATGGGAACACTGGTGCCGTCGGACAAGGTAGCGGTGAGCGGGTAGGGGCCGTAGGGGTCGCCGTCGCCGGGCAGCAGCACGGTGCTGTCGTCGGCTAACAAGGCCCCGCTGCCGCCGGCCACGATGGCGTCCACGCCGGTGAGGCTGGTGGCCAGATCGCTCTCGGCGCTCAATGCCTGCAAGTGGGTGGACAGCACGATGATGTCCACGCCGTCGCCGGAGAGGCGGTCGATCTCGGCCTGCACGATCTCGGCCACGTTGGACATCACCTGCACGTTGCGGGGGCTGGAGATGTAAGTCAGCTCAGGGGTGGTGGCGCCGATGATGCCGATGCGGCGGCCCTGCTTCTCCACAACCGTCGAGGGGGCGATGCGGCCCTGCTCCACCAGCGCGGCCAGAGCAGGCTCGCCGGAGAAGTCCAGGTTGGCGCTGATGAACGGGGCGGTGGTGGTTTCGGTGATGAACCGAGCCAGAAGATCGGGCCCCAGGTCGAACTCATGGTTGCCGATGGTCAAGGCGTCGTAGCCGATCAAGTTGAGAGCCAGCGCGTCATAGAACGGGCTGTCGTCGCCGAGGCTCACCGACAGTTCGGGGCCGCTCAAGAAGTTGTCGCCCGAGGAGATGGTGATCACCGCCGCGCCGTCGTCGGTGGCCTGGGACCGCAGTTGATGCACCAGCGAGGCAAAGCGGGCCACGCCGCCGAAGTCGGGCAAGTCCGAAGAAGCCTGCACCAGCTGGGATTCGCCGTCGTTGTGGTGGAGGATCACCAGTTGGAGATCGCCACTGCTCTCGCTGGTGGTCTCGACTTCTTGTGCGCTGGCCGTGACCGAGCCCAGCAGGGCGGCGGCCAGTCCTAAGGCGATCAGTGCCCACGCGATACGGCGGATCTTCATCAGTCGGCTCCCTTGTCTTGATGAAATCTCAGTTGGACTTCGCAACTGGCGTTCCGGCACCACAACGCTGTTGAGACTCTGCCACCCGCAGCATTACCCATGTCAACGCGTGCGCGAATTCCGCGTGAACACCACAAGACGATCAGGGTCGGATCACCTCAGGCGCCCAGTTCGACTCGAAGCCGATGCCCGAAAGCCAGGTCTCCACCAGCTTGCCGTTCTCGGCCCGAAAGGCCTGCACCCAGTCCCACTGGTTGCCGTCCACCTTCCAGGTGCCGATGGCCACCACATGGTCGTCCTCGGCGATGAGCCGGTAGCGCAGGTCGGTGAACTCGGCCTGGCTGCACAGCGCGGCCACCTGCTGCTGGTACTCCTCGGCGGTCACCGATCGGGTGCCGCCCATCTCGTGGCGGACGTAGACCGGCCCGGCCAACTCCGTCACCAAGTCCGGGTTCTGCGCCCCCCACATCTCGTCATACCACCGCCGCAGCACGGCCTTTGTCTCTTCAGCAGTTCCTCGATCACCCATGGCCTGAAAATACGTCAACCGACGCCTCAGGGCAGCTTCAGGGGTCCAAGTGGGTGACAAAAGATACTTGACCAAGTACTTGGCCAAGTTGGTACCCTTTAGAGAGCCGATGCTGTGACCCATACCACGCGAAGTGCCTCTCGGCAGGATGGCTTGGCAATAGAACAGGGAGAAGAAGCGGAGAACATGGCGCGACACGTGAAGATCGGGGAAGCGAAGACACATCTTTCGGCGCTGCTGGCAGAGGTTGAGGCCGGAGAGGATCTGGTCATTTGCCGCGGCGCCACGCCAATTGCCCATGTGACTCGCATCGACAGCGACCAGGAGTGTGCCGAACTGCGCGAGACAATGCGCCGAGAGCGAGCAAGGCAGCAGAAGGTGACAACGGCAGAGATCCTCACCTGGCGACACGAGGGGCACGAGCGCTAGTGGCGTTCGTACCCGACGCCTCGGTCGCCGCCACTTGGGTGTTGCCTGACGAGACCGCGACTGCGGCAGACCGGGCACTCGACCGGATGGGGCAAGAAGCAGCGATTGTTCCGGCCATGTTCTGGGACGAATTGCGAAATCTCTTGTTGACTGCGGAACGGCGGGGCCGTATCGACGAAGGCTATGCCGACGCTTCCATGGCCCGCCTTCGCCGACTTCCCATTCGCTGCCCGGGCGAGCCAGACGACCGAGAAGTCTTGGAGTTGGCCCGAAACCATCAGTTGACTGCCTACGACGCCAGTTACTTGGCCTTGGCGATCCGCGAGGGCTGCGAGTTGGCCAGCTTGGACCAACAACTCAATGAGGCGGCCGCTGCCGAGGGCGTGCCTCGGTTTGAGTGACTTGACGCAGAGTGACACCAGTAGCAGTCGCGGCTAAAGAATGAGCGACGTGAACCCCGGTTCCACTAGTGGGATGTTCGCGTCGCTGGCCAACCGCAACTACCTCTTGTTGTGGTGGTCGGGGCTGGCGGCCTTCCTCGCCGTCGGGATGCAGATTCTGGCCCGGGGCTGGCTGGCCATCCAGCTCACCGACAGCAACTCCAGCTTCGCCCTGGTGCTGCTGGCCTTCGGCATCGGCATGGTCACCGTCACCCCGTTCGGGGGAGTGGCCGCCGACCGATTCCCCCGCCGCGCCCTCATCCTCGGCTCCCACCTCTCGCTCACCTTAAGCGCGTTGTGGCTCGGGATCATGGTGGTGTTGGGCTTGGAGCAGTTCTGGATGCTCCTATTGGCGTCGCTCATCCAGGGATCGTCGTTCGCGTTCATGGGACCGGCCCGCATCGCCATGACCGGCGAGGTGGTGGAGCGCGAGCTGCTGTCCAACGCCATCTCGCTCACCCAGCTCACCGTGGCCAGCACCCAGACCGTGGGGCCGGCGCTCGCCGGATTCTTGGCGGACACGCCCAACTTTGGGCTTGCCGGGGTGTACCTGCTGAGCGCGGGCCTCACCGCGGTGGGAACCATCCCGGTGCTGATGCTGCCGAAGTCGCGCCCCGGGCAGCGGGAAGCCCACAGCCCCTTTGAGGAGATCGCCGAGGGGGTGGCGTATGTGGCCCGCAGCCCCTACCTGCGGGTGGTGGTGATCTCCACCGCGCTCATGCTGCTGGTGGCTATGCCCTACCTGGCGTTTTTGCCCAAGTTCACCGAGAGTGTGTTCGGAGTGGGAGCGCTGTGGCTGGGGGTTCTCCAGGGGGCCAACGCGCTGGGTGGCACGGTGACCGCCCTCCAAGTGGCCCGTATGCGCGACAACGCCCTGCTTTGGCGGTTGAGGGTCTTCAGCTTGGCAGTGGTGGCGGTGGGGGTGGCCGTGTTGGCCATAACGCCCAATCATCTGGTGGCGCTCCCGGTGCTCTTCTTTTTGGGCGGGGCGGCCACCACATTCCAAACCGCCAACATGTCGATGTCGCTGCTTCTGGCCGAGCCGGTGTATCACGGCCGGGTGCAGAGCCTGGTGATGATCGCGTTCAGCGCCCAGAGCCTGGTGGCGTTCCCCATGGGCGCCTTGGCCGACCAGATCGGGCTGCGGGAGATGCACGGCTACATGGCCGCAGCCACCGTACTGGTGGTGGTGTGGTCGGTGTTCGCTGGCCGCAGCGCCCGCCGCCAAACAGAGGCGGCCAGAGTCCAAGCTCAGACGGCCACTAGCCAGCCCTAAGCGGCCCGAGCCCAGGTGCAATCAGCCCGCGGCTAGGCCCGGGCGCTCACCAGCCAGGCGGCGGCGCCCATGGTGATGCCATCTGCGGTGCGACGGCGGTCCACCATGGCCCCGAGGGCCGCTTTGACCCGGTCGATCACATGCTCTTCGGCGTTCTCGGGGATGGCCGTGCCGGGCAGCAGGTCCATGTAGTAGCGGACCAGCTCATCGGTGGTGCCTCCGCCGATGTTCACCGGCAGGTCATGGGGGGTGATGTCGATGTCCACCAGCCCGGCTTCGGTGAGGATCGAGCTGATGCGATTTGCTGAGGCCAGCGAGAACGGCCCCGGCGCGTCGGGATCCATCGGCTCAGGCGGACCCAGCACCTCGGCCACGGCCTGTCCCGGCTCAGTGACCCAGGAGTTCTCCGCCGGGGAGCGCCAGCATACGAAGGTCAGCCGACCGCCGGGTCGCAGTGCCCGCCGGAGGTTGGTGAATCCGGCCACCGGCTCGGCGAAGAACATGATCCCCATGCGGGAGAAGGCGGCGTCGAAGTGCCGGGGCTCGAACTGATGGGCGCCGGCATCGGCCACCACGAACGTGGTGTTGGCCAACCCGGCATCGGTGGCCCGGCGGCGGGCTTCGTCCAGCATGGGCGCCGACACGTCCACCCCGGTCACCTGTCCGCTCCCACCCACCAGGCGGGCCAGCTCCAGGCTGGTGGTACCGGTGCCACAACCGATGTCCAGCACAATCTCGCCGGGATCTGGGTGCAGCCGGGCGATGGCGGCCTCCCCGAGAGGGGCCAGCATGGTGTCCAGCCTCTCCCGGTACTCCACCCATACCGGTCCCCGGTCGTTCCAATAGGTGCGGAGCGCATCGGCTACGTCGGCCATCGCCCAAGTCTGCCAGAACGCTGGGGCGTGGGGGCAGGCCAAGCGCTTCTGCAACGCGTCGACCACGGCGCAGGCCAAACCCCCGTGGCCGGCTGGCCTGCACTCATGCAGCCCAGTCGGGCTACAGTCCCCGGCGGTGAAACCTGCTCCTTTTGAATACCACGCTCCCGAAACGGTGGCCGACGTGGTGAGCCTTCTAGCCGAGCACGGTGACGACGCCAAGCCCCTGGCCGGCGGCCAGAGTTTGGTGCCCCTGCTGGCCATGCGCCTCACTCGCTTCGAGCACATCGTGGACTTGAACCGGGTGGACGAGCTGTTCGGCGCGACCGCCGACAACGGCAGCGTCCGCATCGCGGCCATGACCCGTCAGGCCGCCGTCGAGACCGACGCCACGGTGGCCGAACGGGTGCCGCTGCTGCACCTGGCCACCCCCCACATCGGCCATTTCCAGATCCGCAACCGGGGCACCATCGGCGGCTCGGTGGCCCACGCCGACCCGGCGTCGGAGTATCCCGCGGTGATGCTGGCCCTGGATGGCACCGCCGAGATCGCCTCGACATCGGGCACCCGGGAGGTACCGGCCGCCGAGTTTTTCGAGTCCACCTTCATGACCGCAGTGGCCCCCGATGAGTTGCTCACCGCCCTGCGCTTTTCGGCGTGGGACCAGCCGGCCGGGTTCGCCTTCGATGAGATCGCCCGGCGCAGCGGCGACTTCGCGCTGGCCGGCGCCGCGGTGGGTATCGGCACCGACGCAGCGGGGCGCATCAACCGGGCCGCGGTGGGCATGCTGGGCGTGGGCCCCACCCCGCTGAGGGCTTCGTCGGTGGAGGCGGCGCTGATGGGGCTGGCCGCGGCCGATGCTGACCCCCATGAGATCGGGCGTCTGGCCGCCGACGACATGGACCCGATAGGCGATGTCCATGCCAGCGCCGGCTACCGCCGTCAGGCTGGCTCCACCCTGGTGGGCCGGGTGCTGGCCAACGCCTTGGCCCAGCTGACACAGGAGGCCGGCAATGGCTGATCAGATCTCTCTCTCCATGACGGTCAACGGTCGAAACCGCCGCGGCTCGGCCGAGCCCCGGCTGACCCTGGCCGACTTCCTTCGGGAGCAGGCCCTGTGTACTGGCGTCCATCTGGGCTGCGAGCACGGGGTGTGCGGCTCGTGCACCGTGCTGATGGACGGCGAGGCGGTGCGGTCCTGCCTGTTATTCGCGGTGCAGGCCGACGGCGCACACATCACCACTGTGGAGGGGCTCGCCCCCGACGATGAGACGCTCCACCCGGTGCAGGAGGCGTTCCGCGACTGCCACGGGCTTCAGTGCGGGTTCTGCACTCCCGGCTTCGTGGTGTCGGTGGCCGCCTTCTTGGAGGCCAACCCCGATCCGTCCGACGACGAGATCCGACACGGCATTGCCGGAAACCTCTGCCGATGCACCGGATACCAGGGCATCGTGGCCGCCACCCGCCAAGCCGCCGCAGTGCTGAAGGGAGAAGAGCAATGAGTAACACAGCAGCCGCCGCCAGATACGTCGGCCAGTCGGTCAAGCGGCTGGAAGACCCCCGCCTGGTTACCGGTCACGGGCGCTACGTGGACGACATCGTTCTTCCCGGCATGCTCCACGCCGCCTTCGGGCGCAGCGACTTGGCCCGGGCCACCATCACCCGTCTCGATACCTCGGCCGCCGAGGCGCTCGAAGGGGTCCACGCCGTGTACACCGGCGCCGACCTCAACTCCCACAACGATTCGCTGCGGGCGTCGCTTCATCCGCCCGAGTCACCCGCGCCCCCGGCCAACATGCTGGCCGACGGCGACGTGCGCTTCGTGGGCGACCCCTATGTGATGGTGGTAGCCGATAGCCGCTACATCGCCGAGGACGCCCTCGATCTGGTGGAGGTGGAATTCGAGCCGCTCGATCCGGTGGTCAACTACGAGACCGCGGCCGAATCCGACGACCTCGTCCATCCCGAACTGGGCAGCAACCTGGCCCACGACCTGCCCGTGCCCAACCCGGCCCAAGAGGAGGCGTTCGCCGACGCGGCCCACATCATCACCGAAACCTGGCACCAGCACCGCCAGACCAACGTGCCCATGGAAACCCGGGGAATCGTGGCCTCCTGGCAGCCTCACGCCGGGGTGATGGAGGTGTGGGCCTCCACCCAGAGCCCCCACGAGATGCAGCTCGTGGGCGCCAGGGTGCTGGGCATCGGCGAGCACAAGATCGTGGTCCACTTCGGCGACGTGGGTGGCGGATTCGGCCAGAAGATGTTCTTGGGACGAGAGGACATGGCGGTATTGGTGGCCGCCAAGCTCCTGGCCAGCCCGGTGAAGTGGATCGAGGACCGGCGGGAGAACCTGCTGGCCTCCAACCACGCCCGCATCGAGCAGATGACGGTCACCATGGCGGTGGACGAAGACGGCAACTTCTTGGCCGCCGACTTGGACCAGCTCGAAGACGACGGCGCCTACCCGCTGGGCGGCCCGGCCACGCCCGGCGCCATGGCCACCATGCTCTATCCCGGTCCCTACCGGATGGGGCCGGTGAGTTGGCGGGCCCGCACCGTCTACACCAACACCTGCGGACGGGGGGCCTATCGGGGCCCGTGGCAGATGGAGAGCGTGGCCCGCGAGCAGATGATCGACCGGGTGGCCCGAGAGATCGGCATGGACCCCCTCGAGCTGCGCCGCCAAAACGTGTTGAAGCCCGACGACCTGCCCTATCAGGTGTCTACCGGCCTGTTTTTCGAGACCACCATCTCCCCGGAGCAGACCCTGGAGCAGGCCGCCGAGATGATCGGCTACGGCGATTTCCGGGCCGAGCAGGCCAAGGCCCGCGAGGAGGGCCGCTATCTGGGCCTGGGCATGGCCCTGTACATAGAGCCCACGTCGATGGGCATGGGGCCGCTGGGCACCGAGTCGGCCATGCTGCGGGTGGAGGTCGACGGCCACGTCAACGTGTTCATGGGCACCGGCTCGCACGGCCAGAGCCTGGAGACCACCATCGCCCAGCTGGTGGCCGACGAGCTCGGGGTTCGCCCCGAAGACGTCACCCTGCACCAGGGCCACGGCTCCGGCTACGGGTTCGGCACCGGCGGCAGCCGCTCAGCGGTCATCGCCGGCAGCGCGGCCCGGGGCGCGGCCTCAGGGGTGCGGGAGAAGGTAGTAGCCATCGCCGCCCACCTAATGGAGGCCTCGGCCGACGACCTGGAGGTGGCCGACGGGGTGATCTCGGTCAAGGGTACGCCGGCCGCGTCGATGACGATGGCCCAAGTGGCCGCCACCGCCTACCAGAACTCCGACGCATTGCCTGAGGGCATGGAGGCCGGCCTCGAGCACACCGCCCGGTACAAGGCCCCGCCCTCCACCCACTCCAACGCCTGTCACATCTGCACCTGCGAGCTCGACCCCGGCACCGGCAAGGTCACGCTGCTGCGCTACGTGGTGAGCGAGGACTGCGGGGTGCTGATCAACCCCATGGTGGTCGACGGCCAGATCGCCGGGGGAGTGGTGCAGGGCATCGGCGGGGTGCTCTATGAGCACTGCGTGTATGACGAGAGCGGCAATCCGCTGGCGTCCACCTTCCTCGATTATCTGGTGCCCACCGCGGCCGAGGTTCCCGAGCTGGAGACCGGCCACGTGGTGGTGCCCTCCGACACCCCCGGCGGGCACAAGGGAACCGGCGAGGGCGGTGCCATCGGGGCGCCCCCGGCGGTGTTCAACGCGGTGGCCGACGCCCTCGCCCCCTTCGGCGTGTACCCCAATCGCCAGCCCCTCGATCCCAATGCGGTGCTCAGCCTGATCGCCTCGGCTTCCGACTCCTAGGAGTGTCCAACCCATGAGGTTCGCCCTGTTCTACGAGATCCCCGTGCCCCGCCCCTGGGACGAAGACAGCGAGCGCCGCGCCTACGCCGAGGTGCTGGAACAGGCCATCTTGGCCGACAAGATGGGCTTTGACAGCGTGTGGACGGTGGAGCACCACTTCTTGGAGGAGTACTCCCACTGCTCCAATCCCGAGGTGCTCTACGGCGCCATCGCGGCCCACACCGAGAACATCCGCATCGGCTACGGGGTGCGGCTCGCGCCCCAGCCCTACAACCATCCGGTGCGCTCCGCTGAATCAGCCGCCACCCTGGATGTGATCAGCGGCGGCCGAGTGGAGTTCGGCACCGGCCGGTCCAACAGCCGGGCCGAGCTGGAGGGTTTCGGAATCGACCCCAACGAGACCCGGGCCATGTGGACCGAGGCCGTGGAGCACATCGCCGGCTGCTGGATGAACGACGAGCACAGCTTCGAAGGCCAGTACTGGTCGATGCCCCGGCGCCGGGTGATCCCCAAGCCCCTCCAGAAGCCGTGCCCACCCATGTGGGCTGCCGCGGGCAGCGACGAGACGCACCACATCGTGGGCTCCATGGGCATGGGGCTGCTGTCGTTCAGCGTGTTCGTGCCCATGCCCGACCTGAAGAACAAGATCGACATCTACCGCAGTGCCATTGCCGACTGCGCCGACCCGGTGGGCGGGCGCATCAACAACCGGGTGGCCAGCTTCACGATGGTCCACTGCGCGCCCACCACAGACGAGGCCTACGAGGTGGGGCGCCAGTCGTTCGAGTGGTACCCCATCGCCGGATTGCAGCTCTCGGCCTCGATGCCCGCCTGGCAGGCCGACCGCAATCTGGAGTTCAACGACTTTCAATACCTCGGCGCGATCACCGAGTTGCTCGACAGCGGCATGGCCGAGCAGGCCATGAACCTGGAGGGGCTGGTGGATATGGGCACCGCGCTGATCGGCGATCCCGACCAGGTGATCCGCCTGGCCAAGGGCTATGAGGAAATCGGCACTGATCTGCTGTTCTGCGCGGTGCAGCCCTACAACATCCCCCACGACAAAGTTATGGCCTCCATCGAGCTCCTCGGCCGCCACGTTTTGCCGGCGTTCGACCATTAGCTCGCCCTCTTCCCCCTCGGCGCCGGGTGCGTCCGGCCCGGCGATGCCCAAAGCCGGACGGGGCCTTGGGATGTGGGCGGCGGCCACCGGCGTCTTCTTGTTCAGCTGGGGTCCGGTCTTCGTCCGCGACAACGAGTTTGGGGCCCTGCCGTTCGCGTTCTGGCGGCTAATAGGAGCGGCGGCGTGGGCGGTGGCCGCCCTCCACCTTCGGGGAGGCCGTCTCGACCGCCGGGTGCTGCGCCACTCGTTGGCCGGCGGACTTGTCTTCACCGTCAACGGGGCAACGTTCTTCACCGCCATCAAGACCACGTCGGTGGCCAACGCCATGGTCATCGGCGCCACCGCGCCCATCTTCTTACTGTGGGCCGCCAGCCGGATCTTCAAGGAGCAGATCAGCTACCGGGTGATCGTGGCCACCCCGGTGGCCATCGCCGGGATGGTGATGATGCTGCTGGGCCGCTCAGGGAGCACCGGGGGCGGATCGCTCACTGGCGATGTGCTGGCGGTGGTGGCCGTTATGTCCTTCTCCGGCTATCTGGTGGCTTCCCGCATCGCCCGCAATCACTTGACCGCGCTGGAGTATCAGGCGGGCTGGTCCACCATCGCTGCCGCCCTCATGCTGCCCATCGCGCTGTTGTCGTTCGACCCCCTGTTCATAAGCGACACCTGGAGCTGGGGGGTGGCCGCCGCCATGGCGGTGACCGCCGGAGTGGCCCACCTAACGTTCAACTACAGCCACCGGTACGTGTCTTTGCGCACCATCTCTCTGTTGAACATGACCGCCCCGGGCCTGGCCGTGATGTGGGCCTGGTTCTTGTTCGACGAGCAGCTCGGCGGATTGCAGTGGCTGGGGGTCCCCCTAGTGGCAATTTCGGTGCTCGCCGTCGTATTGGATGAGTGAAGAGGGCGGAATTCGGATTCAGCCGTCGTATTGGATGAGTGAGCCAGTCTGTGGGCAGGGTAAAATCACAGGCTGATCCGGGGTAGCTCAACCGGCAGAGCAAGCGGCTGTTAACCGCTAGGTTGTGAGTTCGAGTCTCACCCCCGGAGCCAAACCAGCACCAGTGCAAGAGTCCCGCCCAATAGGCTGTCGGCGGGCCCGTAGCTCAGTGGTCAGAGCAGGCGACTCATAATCGCTCGGTCGCGGGTTCGATCCCCGCCGGGCCCACTTCTTCTTCCTCGGCGTCCTCTTCTCGCCAGCGGTTGGTGAGCCAGCCCAGGCGGTGGGCGACGTACAGGCCGATCATGGCCAGTGCCGTACCTACGAAACCGTCGATCACCCAGTGGTTGCCGGTGAGCACCACCGCCACCGCCATCAGCAGCGGCGAGGCCACCGCAAAGATCCGCACCGGAATCGACCGCACAGTGCGGAACAAGATCACGCAGGCCAGCACGTTCCATCCCACATGGAAACTGGGCAAAGCGGCGTACTTGTTCACCACCGACGGAGGCTGGAGGTACTTGTAGGAGGTGGACAGCTCGGTAACCGTGTCGGTGAAACCGTCGAAGAAGCGGGGCGGTGCCACCGGGAAGAAGGCGAAGAACACCAGGCCCAGCGCGCCGGAGATGATCATGGCATTGCGCATCAGGGTGTAGCGGCGCCGGTTGTAGTGGTACAGCACCAGCAGCGCTCCGATGATCACCGGCCAGTGGAGCCAGATGTACACCCAGTTGAAGAACGTCACCGCCCAGTGGTAGTCGAGGATTGCACTCTGCGACCAAGCCTCGAAGTCCAGGCCCAGGGTGGACTCGAAGGTCAGCAGGTCGTAGGCGTTCTTGAACGCGGCGACCTCGGCCCCTTTGGTGATCATCCGCACCCCGAAGTAGATGAGCGCGGCCACCGTCACAATCAGTACTTGACCAGGGAAATTGCGCCAGCTCCGCGCATTGCCGGCGATTTCCGGCGCGACGATGATCTTGAGCTGACGAACCATGGGACCTTAATGTTACCGATTCGTTACCGAGATTTTCCACCGGTTCACTCGGCTAGTCCCATCGGCGCCGACAGAGGCTTGGGTGCCCTCGGATACGTCTAGACGTCGCCCAGCCAGGCGGGGGCCCGGTCGAGCAGGAACTCGCTGATCTCCGCCACTTTGGGCATCACGCCGCCCAGGCACTCCTGGCCGGTGAACATGCCGCTGATCGACACCTCCACCCGTGCGGTAATGGAGATGCTCCGCTCCGGGGCGTCGGTGACCGCGGCGTAGGCGTCGATGGCCGACACATCCAGAGGCAGCTCCATGCCGCCGATGCCGGCCAGGTCGGTGGCCAACAGCAGCAGGTCGGGGCCGTCGGGCAGCGGGGGCAGGCTCCACGACACCACCATGGGCAGCTTGAAGTCCTCGGTGGGCTCCACCCCCTCGGGCAGCTCCATCACGTGATCCTCGAAGCCCAGCATCACCCGGGGGTCCACCTCCAGCGTGATGTGTACATCGAGCGGGCCGCCGCAGGCCGCCGCAGGGTGCAGATCCACCTCCCAGGCCTGGCGCATGGAGTAGGTCTCCACGAAATGGCGATCATCGTGGACGTGGAAGCCGTGATCGGCGGCGTGGTCCTTGAGATCGGCGATGAAGGTGGCGATATCGACGACAGCCAAGAGTCCCACACTGCCACGAAATTGACCGTGCTGGCTATCCGATACCGGTTAGTTTCACCCCGGTGGACAGCGACCGGATTCTGACCGTCTTCGACCAGGCCGCAGCCCGAGTGGCCGAGGCAGTGGCCCGGATCGACGGTGGCCAGCTCACCGGCAACCGAGAAGGCCAGTACAGCTTCGACGTGGCCGCCGATGAAGCGGCCCGAGAGGTGCTGGCCGAGGCCGGCTTCGGGGTGTACAGCGAGGAATCGGGATCGCACGACGCCGACAGGGATCTCGTAGTGGTGCTCGACCCCGTGGACGGCTCCACCAACGCGGCCCGCGGCCTGCCGTGGTATTCCACCAGCTTCTGCGCGGTCGACTCCGAGGGGATGCTGGCCGCGCTGGTGCTCAATCTGGTGAACAACAAGGCCTACCGAGCCGTTCGAGGCCAAGGCGCCACCGTCAATGGCCGCCCGCTAGCTCCCCTCACCGAAGGCGAACCCCGCCGGGGATCGGGGCCCTCGGGACAACGGTCGCTGGGAGAGGCCACGGTAGGGCTCACTTATATTCCCCCCCGCCATCTGGGCTGGAGGCAATACCGGGTGCTGGGATCGATCGCCTTGGATATGACCGCGGTGGCCGAGGGAGTTCTCGACGCCTACATCGACTGCACCAACGAAGGCCACTCCACCTGGGACTACCTGGGAGCGGCGCTGGTGTGCGCCGAGGCCGGTGTGGCCATGGGCGAGGCCTGGGGGCGAGAGCTGCTGCCCGACGACCTTGCCGAGCGGCGCTACCCAGTGGTGGCCGCCACGCCGCCGCTGCTCGACGAGGCCTTGGCCCAGCGGCGCACGTTCGGCGCCGACGATCCTGCCGCTATTGGTGCGGGAGAGGCCGCAAAACACCACTAGCCTGGCCGTTGCACCGGGCGCGTAGCTCAGATGGCAAGAGCGCTTCCCTTACAAGGAAGAGGCCGGGGGTTCAAGTCCCTCCGCGCCCACCAGTAGGCACTGTTCGTTTGTCCCGAAATATGGCGAGCTAGTGGCGTGATGGGTAACAATGTCCCCGCGTTCAATAGCTGGCGGACGAGAGGCTCCGTCGGCCAAGAAGGGGGAACCGTGAAGAATCTCCGTTGGATTATCGGCCTGTTGGCTGTGCTCGCTCTTGTCGCTGCTGCTTGCGGTGGCAATGACGATGACGATTCGGGGGCTGACACCCCCGCCGCCGCGGCCACTCAGGTGCCAGACGACATGGACGATGAGATGGATGAGTCCATGGATGACGACATGGACGACTCCGATGCCGAGCCGGTTGCCACCGAGGAACCGGAAGTCGACCCGTGTGAGGCCGTGGACCTCGAAGCCACTGATATCGGTATTACCGAGGACACCATCACCGTGCTGGTCATGGCCGACGTCGGTTCCCCGCTGGCGCCCGGCCTGTTCCAGGGCTCCATCGACGGAGTCAAGGCGTGGGCCAGCCATGTGAACGCTGAGGGAGGCTTGGCCTGCCGTCAGATCGAGGTCCTTGAGCATGACTCGGCCATCAACCCCACAGAGACCACCAACGGTTTCCTGGTGGCCTGCGAGGAGGCTTTTGCCCTGGTCGGCACCACAGCGCTGTTCGCTCTTGACACCACTGATCTCCAGACCTGCTCTGATGCTCATGGGAACGACATCGGGGTGCCCGACTTCGCCTACATCACCACTGAGCCACCCCACCAGTGCTCGGTCGTGACGTTCGCCTCCAGCCGGCCCAACAGCGAGTGCCCCTACGCCGGCACCGGCGACCGGTCCGTGCAAAGCCAGGTGGGCCATGTTCAGTGGCTTCTGGAAAATATTGACCCCAATATCAACGGTGTGTACTTGGTGCCCTCCGACCTCCCGTCCACCATCGCCACGTCAATGCCTCAGGTGCGATCCTTCCAGGAGATCGGCGTAGTCATCGATGGTGAGCCTGGCGTGAGCGGGTTCACCACCCAGTCGGAGTACGGCGCCTATATCCAGATCATGCGGGACAACGACTCCAACTTCGCCTACTCCGGCTCCGACGATCAGTCAATGATCAAGTGGCGCAGTGAAGCTGAAGCCCAGGGCTTGGATACCGACAGCGTGATTTGGATGTGTCAGTTGGCCTGTTACACCCCCAGCTTCCTTGAGGCCGGCGATGTGGTGGAGAACACCTACATGTGGATCTGGTTCTTGCCGTTCGATGAGACCGACACCAACCAAGAGCTGGCCGACTTCATGGAGGCCATCGATGATCCATTCCCGCCGGCATGGGCCGCGGGCTCGTGGGCCGATGGTGTGCTGTTCGAGCAGGTCGTCAACGGAATTGTGGCTGAGAGTGGACCTAACGGCCTCACCCGCCAGGCAGTGCTGGACGGCGCTCGTAACGTGACGTCGTTTGACGTAAATGGGTGGTGGAGCCCGGCGGACTACTCCACCACCGAGAACATCATGCCCTGCTTCATGCTGATGCAGGTGCAGAACAATGAATTCGTCCGGGTGCATCCCGCAGAGCGGGGCGAGCTGGACTGCAACCCCGACAACGTGGTCGGCCTGACCAGGGATTGGGGCGCTGAGTTCGGCGGCTAGCCAGGACAAATGTGAGGAGGCCAGGAAGGTCTGAGTTCTTGTGATCTTCGGGGTACGTCATTCGGTTGCGGTAGCCACCGCACTGGGGACGTTGGCGGCAGTGATCATCGCTGTCTTCACCTGGAAGGGTGCCCCGGTCACCAGCGAGACCTTCCTGGTCACCACCTACATCGGGCTCTTCCTCGGTGCCCTGTGGGCCATGTACGCCACCGGTTTGGTGGTGGTGTACACCACCACCGGGGTCTTCAACTTCGCCCAGGGTGCCATCGGCGTGTTCGCGGCGTTCTTTTATTGGGAACTCCACGTAAATCGGGGCTGGCACTCCATCCTTGCCCTGTTCGTGGTGGTGGGC
The DNA here is from genome assembly GCA_022827725.1 of Acidimicrobiia bacterium. GTDB lineage: Bacteria > Actinomycetota > Acidimicrobiia > Acidimicrobiales > Bin134 > Poriferisocius. The sequence continues at coordinate 52,094 of JAJEIJ010000036.1, read as the reverse complement.
CTGTTCGCACCTGCGCTGGGCGTGGTGCTGGACATAGTGATCATGAGACGCCTGCGCACCGCGTCGCTGGTAGTGCAGCTCATGGTCACCGTGGCAATCATGGTGCTGCTGCTGTCGGTGGTGGGCGACATCTGGGAGGCCGATACTGCCCGCCGGGTGCCGTATTTGTTCGGCATCAACAACGGCATTGACTTGGGACCGTCTCAGCTTCCCTGGCACCGGCTCATCGTGTTTGTGGTGGCTATCGCCATTGCCGTGGCTATGCGATATTTGCTTCGCCGCACCCGCATCGGCACGGCCATGCGGGCGGTGGTGGACAACAGGGAGCTGGCTGCCCTCAACGGGGCTCGTCCCAACGTGGTGTCGTCTACCTCCTGGGCACTGGGCTCCATGCTGGGTGCGCTGGGGGGCATCCTCATCGCCCCCGAACTCGGGCTTGATCCCGCAACCCTGAACAATGTGGTGATCATCGCCTTCGCGGCGGCGGCCTTCGGCGCCCTGAAGAATCTGCCCATGGCGGTTATTGGGGCAATGTTGATCGGACTGCTGCGAGCCCACACAGTGGCCTGGCTGGACTTCGGATCCGATTTCCGCTTCGCCCACCTCTCTGTTGCCCCGCTGTTGCTGCTGTTCGTGGTCATAGCCTTGCCCCAGGCCCGCCTGGAAGTAGGACGGCTGGTCCATCATCTCCGTCGCCACGAGCGCTTCACCAAGTGGTGGGAGGGACTCATCGGCTGCGGGGTGATCATTCTGCTGGCGGTGGCATTCTCCGGCGGCTGGCTGGACTTCGGAATCTGGGATCCTGGTGCCTGGGGCAGCCGAGAGCTGAACTCGGCCAATGAAGCCATGGCCCTGGCTCTCATCGGCCTATCGCTGGTTCCCTTGATCGGCTGGGCCGGTCAGATCAACTTCGCGCCGTTGGCATTTGCCGGATTCGGCGCCTTTGTGTACCTGAAGGTGATAGGTGCAGGGTGGGTCACGTTCCTGGGGTTGGATCGCCTGGGTTTGGATCCCCAGGACATCAGAGATATCGACAACGGCTACTGGATCCTCCTGGTAGGGCTACTATGCGCGCCCTTTGGTGCCTTGGTAGCCCTTCCCGCCGCCCGTCTCAGGGGGCTGTACCTGGCTCTCATGACTATGGCCTTCGCCCAGGCGATGTCGCTTATCTTCTTCCCCAACCCGTGGGTTATACCCATCATCGGGACCGGTCGGCAGTTTCCCCACATTGAGCTGTTCGGCGTTACCTTCGACGACCGCCGGGGCTTCTTCCTGCTGCTGATGTGCGTATTCGCTGTCGTTGTCTACGCGCTGGTATTGCTGCGACGGTCTCGATACGGGCGAAGATGGATGGCCATCAATGACTCGCAGGCTGCGGCAGCCACCCTCGGGGTACCAGTGGTGTGGACCAAGGTTGTGGTGTATGCCCTTTCAGCGGTCATAGCCGGCATTGCAGGGGTGTTCTGGGCCACTGTTTCGGGCAACGTCGACAGCGTGCAGGGATTCGACTTGCTAATCGGGTTCAATATCGTGCTGTTGGTGGCGGCTGCCGGAGTGTCCATACCGGTGGCTGGCATCTTCTTGATCTTCATTCCGCTGTTCACCGGGCTGGGACACCGGCTGGAAGATTCTGGGAACGTGGATTTTCTGGTCACGCTGCTCGACATCATGACCACTTATGGACCGGGGATGCTGGTGCTCGGCATGGTGTTCAACCCCCGAGGGGCCATCTTCGAGATGGGCCGGGGGTTCTCGCCCATCCTGCCGTGGCGCAGCGATGCCCGAGCCGAGATCGCCGCCGAGAATGCCCAAAAGCGCGAGCCGGAGATCGGCGAACTGGGCATAGAGCGGCCGTTCACCCCCGAAGAGGTGATTGCCATCGACCGACGGCTGGGGATCTTGGACGAAGTGGTACCGAAGGAGGGCTATGGCGCTGCTCGAAGCTGAGCAAGTGGTCATGCGCTTCGGCGGCGTGGTGGCCCTCGACAACGCCTCGGTGGACGTCGACCCCGGTGAGGTGACCGGCCTCATTGGCCCCAACGGCGCGGGCAAGACCACCCTGTTCAATGTGGTCACCGGCCTGTTGCCCCCCACCAGCGGCACAGTGAAGTTCGACGGGGTCGACATCACCCGGGCCGGCGTGTCCCGGCGGTCGCAAATGGGCATCGCCCGCACCTTCCAGAAGCTGGAGGCGTTCAACACGCTGAGCGCGTTCGACAACGTTCGGGTAGCGGTGGAGAAGAACCACCGCGCCAAATGGAAACACCGGCGAGTCAGCGACGTGGCCCACGAGATGCTGGGCAAGGTGGGACTCGACGATGTGGCCGATGTGACCGTTGGCACCCTTCCCACCGGCAGCGCCCGCCTGGTTGAGTTGGCCCGGGCTCTGGCCTGCCGGCCCCGTGTGCTGCTGTTGGACGAGCCGTCGTCGGGCTTGAACGAAGACGAGACCTCGTCCATCGGCCAACTGCTGCTTGAGCTAGTGGCCGATAAAGAAAACGATTTGGCGGTGTTGCTGGTGGAGCACGACATGAGTTTTGTGATGGGGGTGTGTGCCCGCATCCACGTGCTGGATTTCGGCAAGATCATCGCGGTAGGCAGCCCCTTTGAGGTGCAGGGCAACGAGGCCGTGCGGGCCGCCTACCTGGGCGGCGACGAATTCCGGGCGGGATACGTGGGGGTTGGCGAGTGAGTACCGAGACGGCAAACCCGCTTCTTGAATTGGTCGGTATCCGAGCCGGATACGGCACGATCGACGTGCTGCACGGCGTAGATCTGCGGGTCATGCCGGGCCAGGTGTACGCCTTGTTGGGTCCCAATGGGGCGGGCAAGACCACCACCTTGGGGGTGGCCAGTGGCCAGATCCAGCCCCACGCCGGATCGGTACTGCTCGACGGCCACGAAGTGAACGGCGTGTCTCCCGACCGGCTGGCCCGGGCCGGGGTGTGTCTGATTCCCGAGGGCCGGGGGATCTTCCCCAACCTCACTGTGGCCGAGAATCTGCGGATGTCCACCTATGCCGGTGTGTCCTACAAGCAGGTGCAGGAGCGGGCCTTCGCCCAATTCCCCCGCCTCCAGGAGCGCCGCAATCAGATGGCGGGCACGCTGTCGGGCGGGGAGCAGCAGATGCTGGCCATGTCTCGGGCGCTGTCCACCGACCCGGCCATCTTGATGCTCGACGAGCTGTCCATGGGACTGGCCCCCATCATCGTGGAGGAGCTTTACGAGCAGGTGGCCTCTCTGGCTAAGGCCGGACTGTCCATTCTGATCGTCGAGCAGTTTGCCCAAGCGGTGCTGGGAGTGGCCAATGAGGCCGCCATCATGCTCCATGGCCGTATCCAGCGCACTGGGCCGCCGGCAGAGATCGCCGAAGAATTGACCGCCGCCTATCTAGGCATGTCTTGAGGAGACACCATGAGTGACACAACCGACGCCGCGGGCGACAGCAGCCGTCTCGAAGAGTTCCACCAAGAGGTGGGCAAACTCCGTGCTTCCGGCGGCCGGGCCAACCCCGACCGGTGGATATTCCGCATCGGATTGATCATCACCATCGTTGGGCTGGCCTTCACCCTGGTGTCGTTCATCATGACCGGTGGCGCTTCGAACGCGGTCAACCACCTCGACTTGGTGGTCTCCGCCATATTCGGCCTCAGCCTCACGTTCATCGGCCTGGTGATGATCGCGGTCAGCTCCTTCAAGCGCTTCATGCGCTACTGGCTGGTCCGCCTTGTCTACGAATACCGCGAGCAGACCGACCGGGTGGTGGGCAGCTAGCCACCGCGCCCGCAAGGGCTCAGAGTTCGTCGAGCTGGGCCTTCAAACATTCGCTGGAGGGGTTCTCCAGCCAGAACGGGTTGTCGGCGGGCATCTCGCCCCGCAGCACGGTGCGGTTCATCACCCGCACCACGATGGCGGTGTAGCGGGCCGCGGCGAAAACCTCGTACCAGGTGGTGTCGCCCGGATCGCGCCCCGCGTGGGAGGCATAGATGTCGCGCTGCTCGGCCCTGGAGGGCTCACCTTCTAGGCGGGGCTGATTGCCCATGTGCTCGTGTGACCACCGGTCGAACATCAGCCACCACCCCAGGTCCACCAGCGGTGAGGCGATGCAGGCGGCCTCGAAGTCGGTGACACAGGCCGGCTCGAAGTCCTGCCAGATGATGTTGCCAGGTCGCCCGTCACCCCAGTTCAGACAGAGACCGTCGTCGACGGGCATGTTCTCGTAGAGGTAGGCGAACCCGGCTTCCAACACCGGATGGTCCCGGCCGTCGAGTTCTCGGTCGGAATAGTCCCGCCAGATTCGCACCTGGGTGGCGGTGCCCGGCTGGTCGCCGGTGGCTACGAGCCAGTTGAGTCCGGCGGCCTGCCAGTCGATGCTGTGGATCTGGGCCATGGTCCGCAATCCCTGGTCCACCAGCTGGCGGCGCTGGCCGGGCTGGGCGTCGAAGAAGAAGCCGGAGCCGGTGTAGATCGGGTCTTCCCGGGGAATGTCACCGCCCACGAACCCCATTGCAAAAAACGGTCCGCCCAGAACGGAATCATCGGCTTCGTACCCCACCAGGGGGGCAATAGGGGCGTCGCAGTGGTCGGCCACCGCCGACATCACCCGGTACTGGATGTCCACCTCCACATCCAGTTCCCCCGGCGCCTGCTGGGGATACACCGCCGGCTCCGGCAGTTCCCGTCGCAGCACATACCGCTCCACCGCCGGACCCGCTCCCCGGTCCACGCCAGCGTCGAACAGCAGGGTCTCTGCTGAGTAGCCCCCTGACGGCACCTCAAACGGCCCAATGTCCACGCTCCGAGCACCAAGCCGCTCAGCCAACCACCCGGCCAGCGGCTCCCTAAGCTCAGATCGGTCGCTTCTCACCCCCAGGATGTCGGGTCCCTGGTCGCTCATAGCCGCCGTCGCTCTGTTGCTATGCGAGTTCTTCGGCTCGGGGAACGTCGTACAACGGGTCGGGGGTCATCTCCAGCGGGCCGCCGTGCTCGATCCGCTGGCGGGTGCTGCGGTGCAGCGGGTCTTTGTCCAGCTTGGGGATGACGTGGGTGCCGAACAGCCGAATGGTCTCCAGGCAAACCTCATGGTCGAGCTGGATGGGCAGCCCGAACGACACCTGGTCGCAGCCGATCTCCTCGTACCGCTTCACCTGCTCCAACACCTCGTCGGGATCGCCGCACAAAAGGAACCCCGCCTCGATGCGCTCTTCCACGTCCTCCAAGGTGGGCTCGGGGATGATCGTGGGATAGGGCGGCAGGTCCTCGGGCTTGGGGAAGGTGTCGTGATACTTGAACACCAGCGACTGGAGGTAGCTGAGCTGCATCTGCTCGCACACCACCCGGCGGGCCTCCTGGCCGTCTTCCAGGCACACCAGGCCGTTGGCGATCATCACGTTGTCGTTCACGTATTCGCCGGCGGGCTCGGCATGGGGGATGGCGTTCTTGTAGGCCTCCACGTGAGGGGCCATCTCGTAGATGGCGGCCACGTTGAACCCCAGCACGCCCAAGCCGTGGCGAGCGGCCTTCTCATAGGTGGGGGTGTTGCCAGCCGCCACCCACATCGGCGGGTGGGAGTGGCAGTAGGGCTTGGGCAGCACGTTGAAGGTGCCCCACGTGCCGGTCTCGGGGGTTTGGAAGGCGGTGCCGTCGGGGTGGGAGTAGGCGGTGCTGCCCCAGATCTTCTTGAACTCCCAGATCACCTCGTCCCAGTTGGCCTTGGTCTCCGACGGGTCGATGCCGAAGCCGCCTATCTCGTGGCTGCCCGCCCCCCGGCCGGTGCCGAACTCGAACCGGCCCTTGCTCATGTGGTCGAGCATGGCCACCCGCTCGGCCAGCTTGATGGGATGGTTCACGATGGGGTTCAGGTTGAAGATGCCCGATCCCATGTGGATTTGGGAGGTTTGGGCGAAGGAGTAGGCCATGAACACCTCGCTGGCCGAGGTGTGGGAGTAGTCCTCCAAGAAGTGGTGCTCGCTCACCCAGATGTATTTCCAGTTGTGCTGGTCGGCCACCCGGACCATCTCCAGCTCGTTCTCAAAGGCCTGATGCTCCCAGTAGGGGCTGCGCGCTCCGCCCCGGCGAGGCGATCCCTGCAAGAAAATGGCGAACTCCACGATGTGCTCCCTTTGGTCCCGGTGTTTTGCTTGGGTCTGCGGCTGGCAGAATACTCGCCGTCGCAGCGGCAGGCTCAGCCCGGCCCGCTCACGCCCCCAGATCCAGCACCACCCGGCCCACCACCTGGCGAGACTCCAGGGCGGTCATGGCCTCGGGCAGCTCCTCAAACGAGTAGGTGGCACTGACCACCGAGGCGAGGCTGCCCGCGTCCCACAGCGCGCTGAGCTGGCGGTGGTCGTCCAACCGCTCCTCCCGGCTGTAGCGGGCAGGGATGGCCCCCACCACCGAGTAGTTGCGCTGCACCATGTGGCGCACGTTCACCGGCGCCCACTCGCCGCTGGCAAAACCGATGAGCACGATTCGGGCGTCGCGGGCCGCGCACCGAGAGGCCGCGGTGTAGGCATCACCCCCCACCGGGTCGTACACCACGTTGACCCCCTGCCCGTCGGTCAGCTCCATGACCGCAGCGGCGATGTCGCCCTCTCGGTGGTCCACTGTCTGGTGGGCGCCAAAGCCTGCGGCCGTCTCGCAGCGCTCCGGGCCGCCGGCCACCCCGATCACCCGGGCCCCGAGGGCGGCACCCAATGAGCAGGCCGCCGCCCCGGTGCCGCCGGCCGCACCCAACACCAGCAAGGTCTCGGCCGCCTTCAACCCGCCCCGGCGCACCAGTCCTATCCAAGCGGTGTGATAGGGGATCAGGAATCCGGCCGCCGCGACGTCGTCCATGGAGTCGGGCACGGTGAACGCCGAGCCCCCCAGCCCCAGGCACAGCTCGGCGAACCCGCCGTCGCCGGTCTGAAACGAGGTAACGGCCATCACCCGCTGCCCGGGGTCCAGGTCGACGCCGTCGCCGGCCTCCACCACCGTCCCGCACACCTCCTGGCCGGGGGTGAACGACCCTTCCGACGGCCCCAGTGGGTACACGCCCCGGCACATGAACACGTCGGGCAGGCCGACGCCCACCGCGCCCACCTTCATTTGGAACGTCCCCTCCCGAGGATCGGGCGCGGCCCTGTCCGTCAACCGCAGCACCTCACCCGGCGCTCCCGACCCTTCGACCACCCAAGCTCGCATCCGCCTAGCTTCGCCCACCGCGCCGGAAATCCACCACCCGGCCTGAAATCCACTACCCGCATCGCGAAGTGCGAAGCTACCCCCATGGCTGACCGGTACGGATTGGAAACCATCGCCACGGAGCTCGACTCCTCTGGAGTGCTCACCGCCACTCTGAATCGGCCCGACCGGGGCAACGGCCTCAACAAGCAGATGCACCTCGACCTGCGGGACTTGTACCGCCGCATCGCCGAGGACGCTGAGGTGCGGGCTGTGGTGCTCACCGGCGCGGGCCGGTCGTTCTGCGTGGGGGCCGACTTCGCGGTGATGGAGGAGAACCTGGAAACCGGGTATCCCGAGGGGCGTCCTGACCTGCTTGACGACGGCATCGACATCGCCCGGGGGGCGCTGCGGGTCCGCCAGCCGATGGTGGCCGCGGTCAACGGCCACGCCATCGGCCTGGGGGCGTCGCTGGCCCTATTCTGCGACATCGTCTATCTGAGCGACGCGGCCCGCATCGGCGACCCTCACGTGAACGCCGGGTTGGTGGCCGGCGACGGGGGAGCGGTGCTGTGGCCACTGCTGGTGGGACTCAACCGGGCCAAAGAGCTGCTGATGACCGGCGATCTCCTCGACGCCGCCCAAGCTGAGCGCTTCGGCCTGGTGAACCACGTTGTGCCCGCCGACGAGGTGCTGGCTGCGGCCACCGCCATGGCCCAGCGGTTGGCCGCCGGCCCCCGCCACGCCATCGAGTTCAACAAGCGGCTGTGCAACAAGGAGCTGGAAGACCGGGTCAACCGCCTCTACGACCTGGCCTTCGCGCTGGAAGCCATCACCTTCGACACCGACGACCACCGGGAGGCGGTGGACGCCTTCTTGAACAAGCGCACGCCCAACTTCGGCCAGGGTAGGGAAGGCTGATCGTGGCCAACCACAAGCTCTACATCCACGAGTTCATCGACATAATCGGCCACAACCGGGCCAACTACATGCACCACATGACGGCCAACTGGTCTCCCATCGCTCAAGACGAGCGCGATCAGTTCTGTTACGGGGTGTGGGCCATCGTTGGCACCACAAGGGGCTGGCCGCAGGTGCTGAACCTCTGGGAGGAGGACGGCTGGGACGGCATGGCCACCTCATTCCGCCTCGAGTGCCAGGGTGCCGGTGCCCAAGATCCCAAACTGGCCAAGTGGTGGGCCGAGGCGGCCAACTACCGCAGCGGGGGGACCGACCGGCTGCTAGTACCCGCCCCCTGGACCCGGACCATCGAGGAGCTGTGCGCCGACGGCGTCACCGGCGAGTGCTACGCCCACGAGCAGATCACCCTCAAGCGGGGCACTTCAGCCGAATTCCTAGAACTTGTGCGCACCGACGCCCAGCCAGCCTATGAGACCTTTGGCTGGGAGCTGGCCGGAGCGTGGGAAACGGCCATGGTCGCCGACGACGAGGCCTTCATGCTGTGGGCCATCCCCACCTGGGAGGCATGGGCCGACTTCGAGAAAGCCCAGCGCACCGACCCGGGCCTGGCCCGATGGCAAAGCGCGGTGGACGACCTCGTGGAGAGGTGGCACCGAATCCTGCTGGTAGACGCCCCGCTGTGCCCGTTCAAGACGGGCCGACAACCGGCCCGCAGCGACCGAATCGACTACGAGGATCTCTAGGCGAGCTGTCCGCCGCTAGACCGCGATCTTGTAGAGCTCGGCGGCGTTGTCCTGGAGCACCTTGCGGGCTACGTCGTCGTCCACATCACCTAGGGCGCTGGAGGCTTCTTCGAGGCCGAAGGGGTACAGGCAGGTGGGGTGGGGGAAATCGGTCTCGAACAGCACGTTGTCGGGGCCGATCTGGTTGATGAGCAGGTCGGGGGACAAGTCCTCGAACCAGTAGCAGCCGTACATCTGTCGGCGGAAGTACTCGGTTGGGCTCAGGCTGAACTGGGACTGGACCTCGGTAGTGAGCTGGTCCATCTGGTAGTCCAGCGACTCCAGTACGAAGGGGATCCAGCCGATGCCCGACTCCACCGACACGATCTTGAGCGTCGGGTGGCGCTCCAGCACGCCGGAGAAGATCAGGTTGGCCAGCACCCGGGCATTGGTCAGATACATCATGGCCGAGCCGATGGCCAGCTTCTGGTCGTCGCCCTGCGATGGCCACGGTGAGGTGCCGAACCAGCCCATCGAGCTCTCGCTGGCCCCGATGTGGAAGTTCACCGGCAGCTCGTGGTCGCAGCAGAATTCCCACAGCGGCCGCCACGCCTCCTCACCCAGGTCGGGCAGCCCCCGCAACTGCGGATCGCTGCACATCACGATGCCCCGCAGGCCCAGACCCACGATGCGCTCGGCCTCGGCCAGCGAGCCCTCGATGTCCCACCACGGGATCAGCCCCATGGGGAACAGCCGCTCGCTGGAGCTCTCCTGAATCTCGGCCATGGCGTCGTTGTACACCGACACGCACAACCGCTTGAGTTCCACGTCTTCGATCTGGCCGAACTTCTGGCTGCCGAAGCCGGCCAGGTTGGGGTAGAGGATCTGGGCGTGGACGCCGATCTGGTCCATGACCTCCACCCGGGCCTCCATGTCGTAGGCCCCCGGATGGACGTCGTCGATGGTCCAGCCGAAGAACTCGGTGCCCAGGGCCTTGGAGCCGTCGGGGCGCACCACGCCGCTGGCGGTGGCGAAGCCCAGGGGCTCCCCGTCGAGGACCCAGTGAGGCCGTCCATCCACATCGGCCACCTTGGGGAGCCGGTCGACATAGTCCGCCGGTGCCCTGCTGCTCCAAAGGTCGTGGGGTTCGGTTAGGTGAGTGTCTACGTCAATTACTCGGATCTGATCTCGCGTCGCGGTCATGCCCTAGTGTGCCACGTTTTCTTTGGCCGCTTCTTTGTCGGACTCAGGTGGGTGCCCCGTCGGAGAGGTAGGCGCGGGCGACCGTCAAAACCGCGTCGGCGAGAGGGCCGTGGGTGACGAGGTCGGAGTCGGCGGCAGCCATGCGGCGGGTGGCGACCCGGCACCAGTGGGATGCGGAGCCGGTGATGCTCTGGGGGGCGCCATCCTCCCCGTAGGTCCAGGCCTGGCCGGACGGTGAGACCAGCTCCAGTCGTAGTTCTGACAGCGGGGCTGGCTGCTCCACTTCTTGGCTCCGGAAGGCGTAGGGGAGGGCACGGTAGCCGATGTGGGCGACGTGGCGGAGGCGGTCGGTGTCGACTGGCTCGACCCCGGCGGTGGTGAAGCAGTCCAGCCCGTGGGCCCAGGTTTCCATCAGCCGGGCGGTGGCAAACGAGCGGCAAGTCATGGGGCCGTCGCCCCAGATCACCGGGTCTTTGGCGTCCAGAGCGAACATGGCCTCCAGGCTGGCGGCCCGAGACGCCCGCCAGTTATTCAGCACTTCGGCCGGGTCGGCGGGCAGGGGAGGGCCGGGCCAGTACCCGGTCGAAAATATCTGATCGCTACGACCGGTCAGGGCCAACAGCGCCGCGCCCTCGCTCACGTCGAGGTGGTGGATCTGGTGGGCCAGCGTCCACCCGGGCGACGGCGACGGCGTGGCCCACACCTCCGCAGGCAGCGAAGCCACCAGATCATCCAACACCTGGTGCTCGGCGGCGAGGTCGTCTAACAGGGCATCGTCCACCCCACAAATGTACTGATCGGGGCGGGCTACTAGAGTGGCGCAGGTCGAATAGTCCAGGGGGAAATAATCGGGTGGGCGAGTTCATCCAATTGCTCGTAAGCGGGGCCATAGCCGGCTCCATCTACTCGCTGATTGCCGCCGGGCTCACGCTGAGCTACACCTCCACCGGCATCTTCAACCTGGCCTATGGGGGCATCGCCTACACCTCGGCGATGCTCTACTTCCAGCTCATCAATGCCCTGGGCATCGAGAGCCTGGGCATGAGGCTGCTGTCGTTCTTCCTCGTGGTGCTGGTGTTCTGCCCGCTGCTCGGGCAGCTACTGAACGTGGCGGTGTTCCGACCCCTGGCCCGGGCGAACGACGCGGCCAAAGTCATGGCCACCATCGGAATATTGGTGGCGTTGCCTGCGCTCACCGATTTGCTGGTTGACCTGGGCACCAAGACGTGGGACTGGGGACTGCAATCCACTGACTACGTGTTCCTCACTCCCGGGGTGTGGAAGGTGCCCAGCGAGACTTGGCCCTACGACCTGGATGTTGTCGGCCTTGACGGCATCCGACTGCTCATTAGCAGCAACCAGTGGACGGTGCTGGTGGTAGCGGCAGTCGTCGCGGTGGCGCTGTGGGCCCTAATGCGCCACACCCGCATCGGGCTCCAGATGCGGGCAGTGGTGGACCGTCCCGATTTGGCCGGTTTGCGAGGGGTCAGCGAATCGTTCACCTCGTCGGCCGCCTGGATCATCGGCACCATGCTGGCCGGGCTGGCTGGGGTGATCGGCGCACCGGTGTTCAACTCCCTCGAGTCCAATCAGTACAACGTGTTCATGTTCATCGCTACCGCCGCCGCGGTAGTAGGCGGTTTGCGCTCCATTCCGCTGGCTTTCGCTGGGGGAGTGGCCCTGGGCGTAGTCACCAGCTTGGTGGGCCGGTACGCCACGTTCGCCCAGGACATCCGGGGTTTCGAGAGCTCGGTGCCTTTCGTGGTGCTGCTGGTGGGGCTGCTGTTCATGGCCCGGGAGCGGACTCGTCGCAGCGGCGTAGTGGCCGACGCGCCTCCGGCCACCGTTTACACCGACGACCTGCCGGCATGGAGGGTGCAATTGCCCTGGGTGCTGGGGGCGGCGTTCATCGTGCTCCAGGTATTTGTCTTCGCCGATAAGTTCTGGTTGGGGCTGTGGGTCACCGGCTTGGCCTTTGGTCTGGTGTTCATGTCCTGGGTGCTGCTCACCGGCCTGGGGGGCATGGTCAGCCTGGCCCAAGCGGCCTTCGTGACCATGGCCGCCATGACCGCCGGTCTGATCTTGGACAAGACCGGGCTGCCGTTCATTCCCGCGCTGATAGTGGGCGTGATAATCGCGGGGGTGCTCGGCGTGATCGTGGCCCTGCCCGCCCTGAGGTTGGGTGGTTTGCCCTTGGCCCTGGCCACCCTCGCGCTGGCCTTCATGAGCGAGCGGGTGCTGTTCGAGTGGAGCTGGTTCAAAAACGGCCAGGGCACCAAGGGGTGGGACATCCCCCGCCCCCAACTGGGGCCGTTCGACTTCCAAGACACGAAGTCCCTGGCGGTGCTGCTGGTGATTCTGGTGTTGGCTGCGGCCTGGTTGGTGAGAAACCTCCAGCGCTCCGTGACCGGCCGGGCCATCATCGCGGTGCGCAACTCCGAACCCGCCGCGGCCACCTCGGGACATTCGATCGTTCGCACCAAGCTGGCGGTGTTCGCCCTGTCGGCGCTGTTGGCCGGGTTCGGCGGGGTGTTCTTTGCCACGTTCATCGGCAACGTGACCCCGTTCACCGCCACCACCCAAGCCGGGCTCTTCTGGCTGGCGGTAGTGATCTTGGTCGGCATCCGCCGTCCCGGCGCCGCGGTGATGGCCGGCATCATGGTGGCGGCCAGCGGCCACACGTTCGGCAAGGGCTGGCATTGGGATTGGATGGAGTCGTGGCATGTGGTGCTGGTGGCCTCGGTGTTCGGGGCGGCGGCGCTGGCCACCGCCGTCCGGGATCGTCAGGTGGGACTGCCGTTCTCGCCACCCATCCTCGGCGTGCTGGCGGTTTTGGCCTTCATCTGCCTGGCCCGGGTGTACTCCTGGTACCCCATCGACTGGGACGGGTTCGACCAATACGACGAGGCCCGCAACATCACTGCCTTCATGTTCGGCCTCGGCGCCATGCAACTCGCCCGCGAGCCCGATGGAATCCTTGCGTTCACCGCGGCCCAGAACCGGGTGCGGCGCGACGCCTGGCGCCGGCGGCTGGCGGTGTGGCGGGGAGAGGCAGAAGCTGTTGAGCCGAGTCCGGCTACTGAATCGATCCCGGCTTCGGTCATGACTGCTCCGACTCCATCCGACGAGCCGGAACCCGCTGAGGAAATGGGCGACCAGTACGTCGGCGATCACCCGCCAGCGCTGGAGCTGGTCAACGTGCGGGCCAGCTATGGGCTGGTAGAGGCGCTTCACGGGATCGACCTCTCGGTGCCCCGGGGCGAGATCACCGCATTGCTGGGGCCCAACGGAGCGGGCAAGTCCACCACCTGCGCGGTGGCTTCGGGCCTTCTGCCCGCCACCCACGGCACCGTCCGGCTTGACGGGGAGGACATCACGGCGCTGCGCAGTCACCGCCGGGCCCGCCGGGGCGTGGTGCTGGCCCCCGAGGCTCGGGGAATCTTCAGCGGCCTCACCGTGCGGGAGAACATGCAGCTCTGGCTGTCCAACCCTGAAGACCGCGAACTGTGCTGTGATCGGTTCCCCATCCTGGGAGAGCGCCAGAACCAATTGGCCGGCAACCTCTCCGGGGGCGAGCAGCAGATCCTCACCCTGGCGCCGCTGCTGGCCCATCCCCCCGAAGTGCTGATCGCTGACGAGCCGTCGCTGGGTCTGGCTCCGCTCATCGTGAACCAGATCCTGGAGTTGTTCATCGAGTTCAAAGAGCGGGGGGTGGCCCTGCTGTTGGTGGAGGAGAAGGCCCGCGACGTGCTGGAGATCGCCGACTCGGTGGCGTTCATCAGTCTGGGCCATATCACCTGGCATGGCCCCCGGTCTGAGGTGGACCACGACCAGCTAGACGCCGCCTACCTCGGAGAAGCCACCTCTACATCAGACTGACCATCTTGAGGATGACAGTCGAAGGTCGCTGTCCTACTATGTCGGCAGCCCAAATCTCGGAGGGGGACATGAAGAAATCACTGCTGTACAAGCTTCTCGCGCTCTTGGCCGCGTTGACGCTGGTGGTCGCCGCGTGCGGCAACGACGACGATGACGACGGAGCAGCCGCGCCTGCGCCTGAGGCCACCGAGGCTCCCATGGACGATGCCGAGCCTATGGATGACGAGGAGCCCATGGACGATGCCGAGCCTATGGACGACGAGGAGCCCATGGATGACGAGGAGCCCATGGACGATGGGGAGATGGCAACCTCCCGCACGTGGGGTGCCTACACCTACGAGATAGATTTCGAGCCCTCCACCCGAGGTGTGACTGACGACACTGTTCGCCTCGGTGCGATGACCCAGGATGCGCTGTACGGCGGATTCACCGACGGCATCAACGCCCGCCTCGGACGGGCCAACCGCGACGGCGAACTGCCCGGCGGCCGGTCGGTCGAACTGGTGCAGTTTGTGGACGACGGCAGCGACCCGCAGGCCAACTTCGAGGGTGCCCGCAGCATGGTGGAGAACGACGAGGTGTTCGGCATCATGGTCACCTCGGCGGTCTCGCTTCCCCAGACCACCGACTATCTGGACGAGAACCAGGTGCCGTTCACCGGTTGGGGATTCATGCCCGGCTTCTGCGCACCCAACGACTGGGGTTTCGGGTTCAACGGCTGCCTCAGCGGCTTTGCCTTCGGAGTCGAGGGCGCTGATCCCCTCGTGTCGGTCCAGAACATCTGGTATGACTTCTTCGGCACCGAGGACATCGTGGTTGGCATCTTCAACAGCGATGACGACGCCGGTCGCGCCGGCCATGCGCTGTACGAGAATCTGTGGGCTGGCAAGCTGGCCTTCAACGATTTCGTGCCCACCCAGACTGCGGGCGGCATCACCGATCCCACCCGGTTCGTCAACACGGTGCTGGAGCACGAGCCCGACTTGGTGATTCTGTCCACCGACTTCGCCGGTGCCATCACCCTCAAGGCGTCCATCGCCGCTTCGGGCTATGAAGGTCCGGTGGCCGACTACCTGACCTACGTACCCGGTCTTCCCGGTTCCAGCCCCGACCTGGGCCAGGCCTTGGAAGGCGGCTACGCCGTGACCCAGGTGCCTCCGCTGGACGACTCCGAGCCGGCAATCCAGCAGCTTCTGGAGGACTACGAGGCAGTTGGGGCCTTCCCCGGCTTCGGCAGCCTGGTGGGTTACTGGTCGGCTGACTTGTTGATTCAGCTGATCGCCGCTGCCGGCGAAGACCTGAATACTGCGAGCTTCTACCAGGCGGTCAACATCGACGGCTTCACCACTACCCAGCAGTCCGGCGCTCTCGGCCCGGTGAAGTGGCCAGCCGACCACGTCATCGCCCCCGACTGCACCGGCATGGTGCAGGTGGTGGACGCCGACTACGTGGTGGCCCACCCGTTCGTCTGCTACGGCGATCCCAACCGGTAAGCCAACTGAATCAATAGTTACTGTGCCGTGCCCGATCGGCTGCCATGTCGGCGGCGGGTCGGGCACGGCCGCGTTCTCTGCCGCTGATCGGCAATGACCAAGGGGCCGCTAGACGGCATCCGGGTGGTGGACCTAACCCGGATCTTCTCCGGACCGATCTGCGGACGGGTGCTGGCCGATCTGGGGGCCGACGTCATCAAGATCGAGCCACCGTCCGGCGACCTCACCCGGCCGGTTCCCCCAGTAGACGACGACGGCATCGGCGTCACGTTCAGCCACATGAACGCGGGCAAACGCAACATCTGCGTCGATCTCAAGGCCGAAGGCGGCACAGGGGTGGTGGCCGCGCTGGCCGACCGGGCCGACGTTCTCCTGGAGAACTACCGACCCGGCGTTATGGCCCGCTACGGGCTGTCTTATGAGGAGCTGTCGGCCCGCAACCCCCGGCTGGTGTTCTGCTCCATCACCGGGTTTGGCCAGACCGGGCCGTGGACTCATCGCCGAGCCCACGCTCCCATGATGCACGCCGTGGCTGGCACCATTGAGTTGGCTGCCCGGCTCCGGGAGGGCGAGCCCCTCCAAGAGATCCACCAGCACGGCGATCTCTACGCCGGGTTCATCTCGGTGTCAGCGGTGCTGGCCGCCCTCTACCAGCGGGAGCACACCGGCACCGGCCAGCACCTAGACATCGCCATGGCCGAGACCCTCATCTACGCCAACGACCAGGCGGGCAACGACCTCTCGGGTTACGACGGGCCGAGGGACTTCGACACTTGGAACTACGCCGTCGCCCGCACCGCCGACGGCCAAGCGGTGTCGCTGATCGGCAATCCCGAGCAGATGTTGCCCCGGTGGGTGTCCGCCCTCGGCGGCGATGCCGACGATTGCCCCGACCACCCCACCCGTGAGGAGGCCCTTGACATACTGCGAGGCCTGGTGGCCGGCTTTTCGACCTACGAAAAATTGGCCGAAGTGGTGGAGCGGCAGCCGTTGCCCGCGGCCCGTATCAGCTCGGTGGCCGAGCTAGCCGCCAGCGACTGGGCCTCCGACCGGGGCCTCATAGCCGAGATCCGTCCAGGGATTCCGGTGCCGGCCAAACCGTTCGCCATGGGCGACGCCACCGTGGGGGTTACCCACCGATCCGCCCGCCTCGGCGAGGACACTCGCTCGGTGTTGGCCGACGATCTCGGCTTGGGCGACGACGAAATCGCCCGCCTCATTGCCCGAGGCGCGGTGCGAACCGCCGACTAGCTGGCCAACTCCGATGATCCGAAAGCAGTGAATTAGGGTCGCAGCCATGTCCGATGCTCCGTGGACCACCATCTGCGAGTTGGTGGATGACGCGGCCCGCCGGTTTCCCGACCTGGAGGCCCTGGTGGACGGCGAAGTGCGCTGGACATTCCCCGAGCTGCGAGATCGCATCCGGACCTCGGCCCGGGCGCTGATGGCCTCGGGCATCGAGCCCGGCGACCGGGTGGCGGTGTGGGCCCCCAACATCTGGGAGTGGGTGGTGGCCGGGCTGGGGGTTCATTTGGCCGGGGGCGTGCTGGTGCCGGTGAACACCCGGTTCAAGGGTCGCGAGGCCGACTTCATCCTCCAGAAGTCGGGGGCCCGCATCCTGTTCACGGTCACCGACTTCTTGGACACCGACTACGTGGCGCTGCTGCGCGACGCCGACGGCGGCCACAGCCTCGACGAGATCGTGGTACTGCGGGGGACCGTCCCCGACGGCACCACCGGCTTCGCCCAGTTTCTCGAGCGGGCTGGCCAGGTGGCCGAGGCCGACGGCGACGCCCGGTCCGCCTCAGTGAAGGGCGACGACCTCTGCCACATCATGTTCACCTCGGGCACCACCGGCCTGCCCAAGGGTGCCATGCTCATCCACTCCGCCATCTGCCGGGGATTCCAATCGTGGTGCGACGTGATCGGCCTGCGGGCCGGCGACCGCTACCTCATCGTCAACCCCTATTTCCACGCCTTCGGCCTCAACTCCGGCATCTTGGCCTGCCTCATGACCGGGGCCACCAACATCCCCCACGCGGTGTTCGACGTGCCCTCGGTAATGGCTCGAGTGCCCGAAGAGCGCATTTCCATGCTCCCCGGTCCACCGGCCATCTACCAGACCATCTTGAATCATCCCGATCTAGACAGCTTCGACATGTCGACCCTCCGCCTAGCGGTAACCGGAGCCGCTGCCATTCCAGTAGAGATGATCCTCCAAATGCGGTCCCGCCTGGGGTTCGAGAACATCGTCACCGGCTACGGCCTCACCGAGGGGTCGGGCATCGCCACCATGTGCCGCCACGACGACGACCTGGAGACCATTGCCAACACCTCGGGCCGGGCCATACCCGACGTGGAGGTGCAGATTGTGGACGACGACGGCAACGAGATGCCCCGAGGAGAGCCCGGTGAGATCGTGGTGCGGGGCTACAACGTGATGCTCGGGTACCTGGACGACCCCGAGCAGACCGCCGAGACCATCGACGCCGACGGTTGGCTCCACACCGGCGACATCGGGGTGATGGACGAACAGGGCAACATCGACATCACCGACCGAAAGAAGGACATGTTCATCGTGGGCGGGTTCAACGCCTATCCGGCTGAGATCGAGAACATCATGCTGGCCCACCCCCAGATCGGGCAGGTGGCGGTGATCGGGATGCCCGACGACCGGCTCGGCGAGGTGGCGGTGGCCACCGTGGTACCCGCCCCCGGAGCCGAGTTCTCCGAAACGGAGGTCATTGCCTGGTGCCGCGGCGAGATGGCCAACTACAAGGTGCCCCGCCGGGTGCGATTCACCGACGCCCTCCCGCTCAACGCATCGGGCAAAGTGCTGAAGTACGTGCTCCGCGAGCAGGCAGCCGCCGATTGACTGCTGTTATAGCCCCTGACACTGCAATCATCGCCATGTCATGAACAAGTCGCAGCGGGGTCGGGGTGGCCACCTCATGAACAACTCCAGGTGGGGGCCAATCGGGGTCGGAGTGGCCACCGGTTTTCTGTCCGGGCTGTTCGGAGTGGGCGGCGGGATCCTCATGGTGCCCTGCCTGGTGCTGCTGTTGGGCATGGAGCAGCGCCGAGCCCATGGCACTTCACTGGGCGCCATGGTGCTCATTTCAGCCTCCGCCCTGGGCGGATTCCTGCTCGAGGGCTCGGTGGCCTGGGCGCCCGGTCTGCTGATCTTCGCCGGCGCCTCGGTAGGGGTCACCGTCGGCACGTCACTGCTCGATCGGGTTCCCATCCGGTCGCTTCGGGTTGGCTTCGCCTTGCTGCTGTTGGCCACCGCGGCCCGCTTCTTGGCCATCGCCCCCGACACCGACGGCCACAGCGACATCACCGTGGCCTTGGCCTTTGCCTATGTGGCCTGCGGCCTGGCCACCGGGCTGTTGTCGGGCACTATGGGGGTGGGTGGCGGCGTGATCATGATTCCGGCTCTGATCTTGCTTTTCGGCTTTGTCGACCCCACCGCCAAGGGCACCTCATTGCTGGTGATCCTGCCCACGTCCATTGTCGGCACCCTTCGGAATCGCCGCTCCGGCAACATCGACCCCAAGTCGGCGCTCACTGTCGGTACATCTGGGGTGGCCTCGGCATTCGTCGGCGCACTGGGCGCCAGTGCTCTCAGCCCCCGTTTGTCGGGCATCTTGTTCGCCATCTTGCTCATCGTCAGCGCAGTGCAAATGCTGCGCCACGCCAACGATCCTTCGCCGCCGAGCGAAGCGATATGAGAGACCCCGAAAGTCGTTCATTGCCGTGGTCGAGTGCCCGGTTGAAGCCAGTACAAAGTTTTTTGGGTGCGAAGGCGGGGCAACAGGATAGAGTGTGGGCAGATGAGCGACGCCCAGATTGTGTGGCTGAACACCGAGACCGCGGCAAAGCGGCTTGGTATCACTACGCGAACGCTGTACCGGTTCATCAATGAAGGGGGTTTGCCCGCCTATCGAATGGGCCGGGTAATCCGGGTCAAGCAGGCTGATGTGGATGCTTTCATCGAGAGCAGCCGCATCGAGCCCGGCACACTCGGCCATCTGTATCCCGACCCTGTCTCTGTCGGCACCGCCGATAAGGGAGAGGAAGGCGATGCAGACGCTGAGTCCTGAATGACCACCGCAGCACCGGTCACCATAGACATCCCGCGCAATGGGCTCATGGCAGCCCTATTGGGCGAGCGCGATCAGCATCTTCGTCAGATCGAGCAGTCGTTCCCCGATGCCGACATCTTCGTGCGGGGCAACCGGATCACGGTATCGGGCCAAAGCGCCGACCGAGTGGCCGGCCTCTTCGATGAGATGATCTTGCTGGTGCAGGGCGGCCACCAACTCGATTCCCGCACGCTGGGCCGGGCGATCAAGATGGTGGAGGCCGATGAGAGCCCCTCGGGAGTTATGGACACCGACGTGCTGCGGTCGGGGCGGGGTCGGGTGATCCGGCCCCAATCAGGTGGCCAGCGCCGCTACGTCGACGCCATGCGGAGCAACATCATCACCTTCAGCATCGGCCCGGCTGGCACCGGCAAGAGCTGGCTGGCCGTGGCCACCGCGGTGCGGGAACTGAAGGCCCAAAGTGTGGAGCGGATCATTCTTACTCGGCCCGCGGTGGAAGCAGGGGAGCGCTTGGGGTTTCTGCCCGGTGACATGATTGCCAAGGTCGATCCCTATCTGCGCCCGCTCTACGATGCCCTCTACGACATGCTCGACACCGAGGAAGTGCAATCGCTGATCGACCGAGGGGTGATCGAGATCGCCCCGCTGGCCTACATGCGGGGCCGCACCCTCAACGACAGCTTCATCATTCTGGATGAGGCCCAGAACACCACCCCCGAGCAGATGAAGATGTTCTTGACCCGCATCGGCTTCGGCTCCAAAGCCGTGGTGACCGGCGACGTGACCCAGGTGGACGTCGAGGGGGGCCGCAGCGGGCTGGTCTCCCTGGAGAAGATCCTGGTCGGCATCGACGGCCTGTCGTTCATCCATCTGAGTTCTCGCGATGTGGTTCGCCACCCCATCGTGGCCGACATTGTGAACGCCTACGAGCGGGCCGAGCAGTGATGGCCGACGGCGACTCCGGCCCGAGATCCGGCGACTCTGACTCTTATCACGAGGTGGTCGTGGTGTCCGACCGCCAACAAGATCTGCTCATGGCCCAAGACCGCTGGGCCGGCCTGCTTCGCCGGGTTCTGGCCGAAGAACGGATAGCCGCCCCCTGGGAGGCGGGGCTGTCGTTTGTGGCCGCTGACGAGATGGCCGCCCTCAACGCCGCGCACCGGGGCATCGACCGGCCCACCGATGTGCTGGCCTTTGGCGCCGACGACGGCAGCGCCCCCCGAGCTGACGACGAGCCCCGACTGGTGGGCGACGTGGTGGTCTGTCCCTCGGTGGCCGCGTCCAACGCTGAGGCCCACGGCAGGACCGTCGAGGAAGAACTGGCCTTGCTGGTAGTACACGGCGCTCTGCACCTGTTGGGCTACGACCACCTCGACGACAACGACGCCCAGGTGATGGAGCAACGGGAGCAGGAGCTGCTGGCGAGGGCTTCGGCTGCGGACGCGCTGGCGGGGTCACGGGCGGGGTCGCGATGAGCGTTCTCGGGCGATTCAATCTCCTGCGGCGGCTGGTGCGAGCCAGTTGGCGTCGGGAGGCGCCGCAAGTCTCCGAGGAAGAGCTGCTGGCCATGGCCGAAGCGGCCGAAGCGTCGGACGCCATTGAGCCCGAAGAACGGGAGCTGATCGGCCAGATCATCGAGTTTGGCGACACGGTGGTTCGAGAGGTGATGGTGCCCCGCACCGACACGGTGGCGATGAGCAATCAGCACACGGTGGAAGAGGCCATCGCCATCGTCATCGAGCACGGCTATAGCCGGGTGCCGGTGTACGCCGAGGGCATCGACGACGTGGTGGGAGTGGTCCACGCCAAAGACCTGATGCGCGCCGAGCGGGACCAGGGTCCCGGTTCTCCCGCAGTAGCGGTGGCCCGAACGCCCCGCTTCGTGCCCGAGACCAAGCGCATATCCCTTCTGCTGCGGGAGATGCAGGCCGAGAAGTTCCATATCGCCATCGTGGTGGACGAGTACGGCGGCACCGCCGGAGTGGTCACGCTGGAAGACCTCATCGAGGAGCTGGTGGGCGAGATCGTCGACGAGTTCGATGTGGAGGAGCCCATGATCGAGCGGGTGGCGCCCGGCACGGTGCGGGTCAACGGGCGGGTGCCCATCGACGAGCTCAGCGAAGTGCTGGACGCGCCCCTGCCCAACGGCGACTGGGACACGGTGGGCGGCCTGATCTTCAACACTCTGGGCCATGTGCCCGAAGAGGGGGAGACGCTGGTGGTGGACGGCTGGGAGCTGTTGGTGGAGCGGGTGACTGGGCGGCGCATCGCCCGGGTGATCGTGAAACCGGTTCCCGACCCGGCCCAGACCTGACCTGCCCGAATTATCGCGGGAGCGGGAAATGGCCACAGCGAGCTTGACCGAGGCCAGCCATGCGTTGGCCCAGACCTCAGAGGTGATGGCCGGGCTCGTGCAGCGTTTCGGCCCGGCCCGATTCGGCCCCAAGCCCCCCGTGGGGGAGCGTTTCGAGGTGCTGAGCCGCGAGATCGCCTACCAGCAGCTGGCCGGCAAGGCGGCCGGGGCCATTTGGGGTCGGGTGCGGGAGCAGGCGTCGGAGTGGGCACCGGGTGCGGTGCTGGCGCTGGGCGAGCAGCCGCTGCGAGAAGCCGGGCTGTCGGGGGCCAAGACCCGGGCGATGCTCGACCTTGCTGCCCGCTGCGAGCAGGGCTCGCTGGACTTGGCCAAGCTTGGGCGGCTGTCAGATCAAGAAGTGGTCGACCGGCTCAGCCAGGTTTGGGGCATCGGCACCTGGACGGCCCATATGTTCTTGATCTTCTCGCTCCGCCGCCTGGATGTGTGGCCGGTGGGCGACTTCGGAGTCCGCAAAGGGTACGGCCTGGCCCACGGCTGGACCGAGCCCCCCACCGCCGAGGAACTTGACTCGCTCGGCGAGCAGTTCCGCCCCTACCGCAGCGTCGCCGCCTGGTACTGCTGGCGAGCCACCGAGATCTAACGCCCCCACCAGGCACATTGCTGAACCAGCCGAGTGGAGCTGGGGGGAATCGAACCCCCGTCCGCTGGGCGAGACCTGTCTGCGATACGACCATTCCCGGTGTGTGGCGTCGATGGCAGCCGCACCGCCGGGTCGGGCGGCCCCCGCTAGGGGGCCCGCCACCGGGTCTGTTCCCCGGAGCCAGCGGTCTTTCCCGCCGTCAGTGGTCTGTCCCTACTGTCTCCACCGCTTCTGTTGCCGGGCTGCGGTGGACCGGCCCCGCGTGCCGTTACCGGTCGCGGTTCTTCTCTAGGCCAGAAAGATCAGGCTGCGAGAAGTTCACGGTCTTCGCCGTTTAGTTGGTTGCCCCGTTTTGCGAGTCTGAGCAACTCGGGTCGCACAGCGCAGCCCCCGGTCCCAACGTCGAAACCGATCAGCCCCGTGTGCACAGTTGTCAAGGTGCCCCGCCATGATACCGGCTCACCCTGATAGCGATCCCCCGGATTTGGCGGCTCGGCCCATCTCGTTGCGGGCCTCGCGGCGGGCGTCTTGTTCGGCGATGGCTTGGCGCTTGTCGGCTCGGCGGCGGCCCCGGGCCAGACCGATCTGCACCTTGGCCCGGCCTTGCTTGAAGTAGAGGGACAGGGGCACCAGGGTAAGGCGGTCTTGCTCTAGGCGGGCCTTGATGCGGTTGAGCTCGCCCCGGTGCAAGAGCAGCTTCTTGGGGCGGTCGGGGTCGTGGCCGCCGGCGCCTCCGGCGTGGGAGTAAGGGGCGATGTGCAGCGACTGGAGCCACAGCTCGCCATCGGCCATGCGGGCGTACGACTCGGTGAGGGTCACGTTGGATTCCCGCAGCGACTTCACTTCCGATCCCACCAACACCAGGCCGGCCTCGTACTCGTCGAGGATCTCGTAGTCCCTCCGGGCGCGGCGATTGGTAGCCACCACCTTGGTGCGCTCTTGCTCGCTATTCGTCCCCGGCTTCGGCCCGGCCATTGGCTCACGGTACCCGGGCGGCAAGGGCGGGACAGCGGCAATTGAGCGGTACCCTGGTGGGCGTGGCCAACCCGGGAGACACGCCGACAGACGATGCAGTCGGCGACTCTGGTGACCAAAATCCGTGGGAGGGCTTCCGGTCGGGGTTCGTGACGCTGTTGGGCCGGCCCAACTCGGGCAAGTCCACCCTCATCAACGCCATCGTGGGCACCAAGGTGGCCATCGTCTCCGACAAAGCCCAGACCACCCGCCACGCGGTGCGAGGAGTGCTGCACCGCGACGAAGTGCAGGTGGTATTTGTTGATACCCCTGGTATCCACAAGCCCCGCACCGCGCTGGGCGAGCGGCTCAACGCCACCGCGGTCGACGCGGCCGACGATGTGGACGTGGTGTGCTTGTGCATCGATGCCACCCGGCCACTGGGGCGGGGTGACCGGTTCATCGCCGAGCGGCTGGGCCCCGACTCCATCGTGGTGGTGACCAAGATCGACGCCGCCCCCCGCTCCAAGGTGGTGGCCCAGTTGGCCGCGGCCGGCGAGCTGGGGTTCGCCGAGTATTTCCCCACCTCGGCCCGCACCGGCAAGGGGGTGGACGCCCTGGTGGAACGGTTGTGCGAGCTCATGCCGCCCGGCCCCCCGCTGTATCCCCCCGACATGGTTCGTGACATGCCCGAGGCGCGCTGGGTGGCCGAGTTGGTGCGCGAGCAGCTTCTGGCCTTGACCCGCGAGGAGCTGCCGCATTCCATAACCGTGGCGGTAACCGAATGGGAGTGGCCCCGCATCAAGGTGGAGATATTGGTGGAGCGGGAGTCGCAGAAGCCCATGGTGATCGGCAAGAAGGGCACGGTGCTCAAGAAGGTGGGCACAGCGGCCCGGGCCCAGCTCCCCAAGGGCGTGTTCTTGGAGCTGCACGTAGGGGTGGAGAAGAACTGGCAGCGCCGCCCTGAGATGCTCGACCGCTTCGGCTATGGGGCGGGCTCCATGGCCAGCCCCGACCTTTAGGCCCCGAGCTGTAGGTCAGACCCCGTCGCGAATCGACCGCAGCAGAACTTCGGCCTGGTCGCGCTCGGCGGTACGGGGGAACGGGGGAAGGGCGTCAACGAGCGTCCAGCGGTAGCCGGCGGTGGCCATCCGGGAGTCGAGCACCGCCACCACGCCCCGGTCGTCGCCTCGTCGGATGAGCCGCCCGGCGCCCTGGGCCAGCCGGGTGGCGGCCCGGGGCAGGTCCACGAGGCGGAAGGCTTCTTTGCCGTAGCGCTCTCGCCGGGCCTCTAGCAGGGGGTCATCGGGCCGGGGGAACGGCAGGCGGTCGATCACCACCAGCGACAGCGACTCTCCGGGCACGTCCACCCCCTGCCAAAAGCTCATGGTGGCGAACAGGCAGCTCTCCACCTCAGCGGCGAAGCGCCGCAGCAGCTCAGGTTTGGGCAGGTCGCGCTGGGTATAGATCTCGAAGTCGAGCTGGCCTCGCAGAACCTCGGCGGCCCGGTCCATGGCCCGGTAGCTGGTGAACAGGGCCAAGGTCCGGCCCCCCGCGGCCTCGATCAGCGCGGCCAATTCCTCGTGGGCAGCCGACTCGTAGTCAGGACTACGGGGTTCCGGCAGGTGCTTGGCGCAGTAGAGCAGCGCGTTGGCCTCGTAGTCGAACGGACTGCCCACGTCGACGGCGTCGTGCTCGTCGGGGTGCAGCCCCAGCACCTCGCCCAGGTTCATCGGGATGGTGGCGCTGGTCAGCACCGCGGTGGTGTGCTCCCACAGGTGCTCGGTCAACAGTTCCCCCAGTTGGATAGGTGCGATCCGCCATGCGGGGGCCGACTCGGTGCCCGACACCCAGGCCACCTCAGCGGGGGTGGCCTCCACTGCCCGGGCTAAATCCTCCGCTAAGGCACCGGCCGACAGCATGGCCCGCAGTTTGCGGGGGGCGACGTCGCCGGGAGCGTCATCGGGCACTCCCCGCAGCTCGACAAGCACCTGCTCCACCCGGCCCCGGGCCACCACGGCTGTGCGCTGGAGTTCGTCGGGCAACGGAACCGGCAACGGCTTGTCCCGGTAAGGCGACAGGGCCTCCCGCAAAAGCTCGCCGGCATCCTCCAAGTCGCCGGCCGCGGCCGACTCGGCCACCACCGCCCGAACGCGGCGGGCCAACTCGTCGAACCGCCCCCCGGACAAAGACAGCCCCGCGGTGTCCGACACGATGTCTTCCAGGCCGTGGGCCTCGTCGATCACCACCGTGTCGTGCTCGGGCAGAAGCGGGGCTTCGCTGAACAGGTGCAGGCAGTAGAGGTGGGTGTTCACCACCACAACCTCGGCGGCCCCGGCCCGGTGGCGGGCCTTCTCCGCGAAGCACACCTCACCCGACGGGCAGCGCTGCGCCCCCGGACACTCCCGGCCCGACACGCTGAGCGCGTCCCAGGCGGATGTGGAGGGCTCGAAGTCGAGCTCGGCCCGGTCACCGGTGTCGGTTTGTCCGGCCCACGCCGCCAGCCGCTTGATCTCGGCCTTGGGGCCGTCGGCGATTTCCAGGCTCAACTGGTCGTCGGCGAGGTGCTCCTCCAACCGCTGGAGGCACAGATAGTTGGACCGCCCCTTGAGCACAGCGAAGCGCACCGGTTGTCCCAGCGCCTCGGCCAGTTGGGGGAGGTCTTTGTTGACTAGCTGGTCTTGGAGGGTCTTGGTGGCGGTGGCCACCACCGAGGGGCCTTCACCCAGAACCAGCGGCACCAGATAGGCCAGCGACTTGCCGGTACCGGTGCCGGCGGCCACCACCAGATGCCGCCCCGACTCCATCGCATCAGCCACCGCCTCACACATGGCCCGCTGCCCCGGCCGACGCTCGCCGCCGCCGTCCAACGCGGCGACGGCCGCCTCCAGAGCCTCCTCGACCGCGGCGATTTCGGGCATCACCCCGACGCTAGTGGTGGCTGGTCGAAGAATCGGGGAGAAACCCGATTGGGAGGCTTCTCCCGCACACAATCGGGGCTTGCGGGGGAGTACCGTGCAGGTGTGGACTTGTCGGGTCATGGCCTGGATCTGAATCGGATTCCCCGCCATGTCGGATGCGTGATGGACGGCAACGGGCGCTGGGCCGAACAGCGGGGCATGGCCCGCACCGAGGGCCACGAACAGGGTGAGCACGCTCTGTTCGACGTGATCGAGGGGGCGCTGGAGCTGGGCATCGAGTGGCTCACGGTGTACGCCTTCTCCACCGAGAACTGGAACCGGCCCGACGACGAGGTGCGGTTCTTGCTGAACTTCAACCGCAACATATTGCGGCGGCGCTGCGACGAGCTGAACGAGATGGGGGTGCGGATCCGCTTCATTGGCCGACGCGATTGGCGAGTGCCCAAAGGCCTGATCAAAGAGATGGACGAGGCCATCGAGCTCACCCAGCACAACAAGCGGATGACGCTGGCGGTGGCCTTCAACTACGGAGGCCGAGCTGAGATCGTAGACGCGGTGAAGCGCATCGCGGCCCAGCGGACCCCGTCTCGCATGATCAACGAGCGGACCATCGCCCGCCACCTCTACGACCAAGAGATGCCCGAGCCCGACCTCATCATCCGCACTTCGGGTGAATACCGCATCTCCAATTTCCTGTTGTGGGAGCTGGCCTACTCAGAACTGGTGTTCAGCGATGTACTGTGGCCCGACTTCACCCGCCACGACCTGTTTGCCGCCATTGCCGAGTACCAGCACCGCCACCGCCGCTTCGGCCGGGTCAGATAACGGGCGCACCATGAGCCACTCCCGGTTCGAGGAGTGAGAGGCTTGGTCCGGTGAGCCTCTACCGGGACCAGGGGATCGTGCTTCGCACCTACAAGTTGGGCGAGGCCGATCGCATCGTGGTGTTCTGCACTCGGGGGCACGGCAAGGTGAGGGCGGTGGCCAAAGGCGTCCGCAAAACCCGCAGCCGGTTCGGGGGGCGGTTGGAGCCCACCAGCCATGTGCAACTCCAACTCCACCGGGGGCGAAGCGAACTCGACATAGTGACCCAGGTCGAGTCGGTGGACCAGTTCCGGGAGGTGCGGGAGGATTTGGGCCGGCTGGGCAAGGCCATGGCCATGCTGGAGGCGATCGACCGCGTGGGAGTCGACCGGGAGTCCGACGGCGCGCTCTACCGGATGCTGCTGGGCGGACTCCGGGCGCTGGACGCGGGCGACTCGGCGCTGGTGGTGCCCGCCTTCTATCTCAAGCTCCTGGTCCACGACGGAGTGGGCCCCGAAGTGGGGGCGTGCGCATCTTGCGGATCCGCCGACGACCTTGCGTCTTTCGACTACGCCAGCGGCGGTGCGCTGTGCCGCAACTGCCGCCGGGGAGCCCCCCTGTCGCCCGACGCCCTAGACCTGATGCGAATGGTGCTCGGCGGCAACCTCAGCGCCGCGCTGGCCCTGCCCCCCTCGCCTGCCACCAATGAAGTCGAGCACCTAGCCACCACGGCAATGGAGCACCACCTAGAACGCCGCCTCCGCACCACCGGCGCCTACAATTGAGGATAAATAATAGTAGTTGACAAAGATCGAAAATCACTATTGTACTATCTGTGCCGTTTCCGGTCTCACGGTTTCCAGCTCTCAAACCTGATCGAGTGCTGCGGCTGCTCCGCAAGATCTGGTACCAGAAGGTCCGCCAAACAGGCTCGCATGTTCTCTTGCGAGCAGAGGGACGGCAGCCGATCATCCTTTCCCTACACAAAGGGAGGACGGTGAAGCCCAAGCACCTACGAACGATGCTGGCTGACAAGGCGGGGCTGTCTGATGATGAAATCGAAGCGCTACTCTGAAGATTCCAATGGAGGACAGGACATGGCGAAAGTCGTAATCACCAGAGACGACGACGGCAGCGGAGATTGGCTCGCGGAGGGCGAGATCGGCGAATCCGCCTATTTCGCCAACGCTGACTCCCTCGAAGAACTCAAGTCCATGATCCAGGAGGCCGCGGATCTTGTAGGCGCTGATGCCCACATTGTCATCTCCTCAGAGGTCGCTACGGATACCGTCATAGCCTGACCCCTACACCAACCCGACTCTATGCGGCTTGCGATGGCGATTATCCTTCGCGCTCGCCGTTACCCATCTGTCTTTCGAGGGCTTGTCGGACTAGGCCCATCACGTACCTAAGTTCCTCTAGATCGCTTAGCACTACTTCAACGTCGCCATTTCCCCACATCCCGAGGTTGGTCATATCCCTTGCCAGTCCTCTTGGATCGTGAATTTCCTGGAAGCTCATATTGAGCGAGAGACGGAGTCGGGAGACCTGTGGGATGACGTCCACGAAGTTTGTCTCCGCCTTGAAGGCCACGTAGAGCTTGAGGAATTCCTCGGTGATCACGGGATTCAGTGCGAGAACTTCTTTACGGAATGCATCGAACAGCATTCGGGAAGCGCTTCCCGGGCTGAGGTTCGGATGGTTCTCAATTGTGTAGGTGCTGACCGGTGCCTGATCCGGCAGCGCTCGGTACTCTGCAAGGCGTTCTTCCGGCAGGTACACGGCCCCCCAGACCTCTGACGCCAGGTTGGCCAAGAATTTGGCACGGTCATTGATTGCCCGCTCATCCCAGCGCTCCCGCTCTCCGATGCCTTCGTTGAGCTTCAGGGGGCTCATCTTGAACCCTCCCTCCATGTCGCGCTTTTCTGCGAAGGGCCGGTCGCTGTACTCCGAGTTATAGCCGGTGAGGGTGAGATTGCCGAGGGTGTGCAGGTACTTTTCGTGGATCTGTTGCCAGTCGGGACCGAGGTCGGATTGCCACTGTGCCGACAGGTCCTTGTTTTGCGGCATGATGTGCTCGACGGTGTATTCGCTGATAGAAGCCCGTTCCTTGCGCTCATGGTTTTCTAGGCGGCGAAGCAAGTAGCTGTTGTTTCGGAAGTTGTAGACATCTCGGTTTTGCAAGTCGTGCTTGAACTCATCATCTCCTGGAAATCGCCGATATGACGGCATCATGAGGAAATGAGCCTTGATGCTCTCGAGGTAGCGATCTTTCTTGAGGTGACGCCCGAATGTCGCGAATGTTGTGTTGAGTGAGTTCGTCGGTATCGAGCTAACCGCACGGCGGAACACGTATGCCTCGACCAGCCGCACCGCCTGGTAGAGATCGCTCTCGCTTAGCTTGCCTGAGGAATGATCGTGATACATCTCAAGTAGGAATGGGTAGGCAACGTCAACCCTCAGTTCGCGCAGATCCCGAAAAGCTTCGCCGAGGCGGCCCGCGGGTTTGGGGTCAAGGGCCATATGGCAGTAGTAGGTGGCGAACTGGCGAATGTCGGCAACCAAGGCTTCAATTCCACTCTGTTCTATATGGGGTTTACGCGCGTGCGCCTTGAATGCCTCGTAGACATTTCCGAGCTTGGGAATCTCGCCGGTCTTCAACGTCAGATAGTGGCGCATGAACCCGTCGAAGTGTGTCCCGTACGCCTCCTGCCCGAAGGCGAGTTCCATCGGTCTCCATTGGTACTCGTAGAGCCGCGTCTGTTTTGCGGGTTCAAGGCCCATCAGCACGAAGTTGCGAATGAGGTCGGCTTGGCTCAACTCGCGCCCGGTCGAATTCATGCTCTCGAAGATGAGTTGCGGATTATCTTGATCTCGACTGAGCGCGATGTCGACGATCATGAGTTTCGCTAGCCCCATGCAAAGCGGAGCAACCTCATCACCCAGGGCGGCAATTTTCTTCGCAAAGAACTCGAAGTTTTCGGCGATTCGTAGGGAGCCTTCATGAGGAGGGGGCTTCTGCTCCAACAGCGCAATCAGGCTTGCCTTGTCTGTCTGCGTAAGTACCAGCTTGAATCGCCGATCGCTCTCCTCTAAGGGATTCAGCAGGTAGTACTCCCGAAGCTTGCGAGCGGAGAACCCGTCGACCGGTTCCTCATCGCCGAGATGCCTTGCCAGAGCTTCGAGGATCAGCATCGTGGTCGTGAGGCGCTGCTGTCCATCGATGACGAGGAGCGGTGAACGGTCCGCTACTAAAGACAAGCTCTCTTCGATGTAGACGACTGAACCGACGAAGTGCGCGGCGACCTGTTCGTCGTTCCCAGTGCGGAGGATGTCGTCCCAGAGCTGTCGGCACTCGCGCTCCGTCCAGCTATAGGTGCGTTGGTAGACAGGGATAACGAACTGCGGCGATTTCCTGAGGAAGTTGAGCAGCTTGGTTTCTATCGCCTTCATCGCGAAGTGCCTCCGACGGATTTCTTGAGTAGTACTTCGGCCACGTCTGGGCGCAAAGGTAATGGCAACAACCTGCTAAAGCCGCGTCGAGCAGATCAGGATCGGTGAGCACCCTTCCCGAGCTCCGCTGGGTAACCCTCGATTGTCTTGGTGATCGACACGAGGCTGAGGTCCGCATCGTCGGAAATCCATTGATCTTCTGGTAGGCGCCGTTTTCGGTGTCAGGCGTGTCACTGGGGGCCGGTAGCCTGCGGGCCATGAGTGGTGGCGACGTCGACCGGGGTGTGGGCGACGATCTGATGGACAAGGTGGTGAACCTCTGCAAGCGGCGGGGGTTCGTTTACCAGTCGGCGGAGATCTACGGCGGGTTCCGCAGCGCCTACGACTACGGCCCGCTGGGTGTACTGCTGCTGCGCAACGTGAAAGACGCCTGGTGGCGGACCATGGTGCAGCTTCGCACCGACGTGGTCGGCCTCGATGCTTCCATCCTGTCGCCCCCCCAGGTGTGGGAGGCATCGGGTCACCTGACCAACTTCACTGATCCCCTGGTGGACTGTCGCAACTGCGGCGCGCGCCATCGCGAGGACCAGCTGGAAGACCCAGATACGTGCCCGAGTTGCGGCGCAGTGGGCCAGTTCACCGAGGCCCGTGAGTTCAATCTGATGTTCCAAACCCAGGCTGGCCCGGTGGCCGGGGCTGGCGCCGACGTATACCTGCGGCCCGAGACGGCCCAGGGCATGTTCATCAACTTCACCAACGTGTTGAACACCGTGCGCACCAAGCCGCCCTTCGGCATCGCCCAGATCGGCAAGTCGTTTCGCAACGAGATCACCCCGGGCAACTTCATCTTCCGCACTCGGGAGTTCGAGCAGATGGAGATGGAGTTTTTCGTGCCCCCCGACGAGGCCGCCATGTGGTTCGAATACTGGTGCAGCGCCCGGATGGACTGGTACACCGAACTGGGCATCCCCGCCGACAAGCTGCGGCTGCGGCCCCACGACGCCGACGAGTTGAGCCACTACTCGGCTGGCACCGCCGATGTGGAATACCTGTTTCCGTGGGGCTGGGGTGAGCTGGAGGGCATCGCCAACCGCACCGACTACGACCTCACCCAGCACGCTGAGCACTCCGGCGTCGACCTGGACTACTACGACCAGCAGGCCGACGAGCGCTACCGCCCCCACGTAATCGAGCCGGCCGCGGGGGCCACTCGCACGATGATGGCGTTTCTGCTGGCCGCCTTCGACACCGAGGAGGTGCGGGGGGAGACCCGCACCGTGCTTCGGCTCCACCCCCGGCTGGCCCCCTACAAGGCCGCGGTACTGCCCCTGTCGAAGAAGCCCGAGCTCCAGGCGGTGTCCGAGGAGGTACTGGGCCTGCTCCAGCCCCGCTGGATGACCGACTACGACGTGACCCAATCGATCGGCCGCCGCTATCGCCGTCAAGACGAGATCGGCACCCCCTACTGCGTGACTGTGGACTTCGACACCCTTGACGATCGGGCGGTCACCGTGCGCGACCGGGACACCATGGATCAAGACCGGGTGCCCATCGACGGGCTGGCCGAGCATCTGGACGCCAAGCTCGACTTGTGAGGGCGTCGGTGATCGGCCCGATCAGGTTGCAGCGGTGACCAGCCCGATCGTTTCCGCGGTACAGGCCGCCGAGCAGGGCGAGCTGGATCGGGCCGACGCAGTGCTGGCGGTGACCCCCGACGACGTGGAAGACCTGCTCCACGCCAAAATGACCGACGGCCTGTCGGCGCCGGTGGCCGCTCACGGAGTGGCCGCCTCACCAGGAGCGGCATCGGGCCGGGTGTGCCTGACGGTAGACGCGGTGCTGGACGCCGACGACGAGGGTATCCCCGCGGTGTTTGTGCGGCCGTTCACCACGCCGGCCGACGAGGTGGCCATGTCGGCCGCCGCGGCCATCATCACTGCCAAAGGGGGTATGGCCAGCCACGCCGCGGTGATCGCCCGAGGCTGGGGGATCCCCGCAGTGGTGGGAGTGGAGACCCTGGCGGTGGATGTCGCAGCCGGGGCAGCCCGGCTGGGCGAGGTGGAGCTACGCGACGGCGACCCCATCACCGTGGACGGCTCGGCGGGCACGATCATGCTGGGCGCCGCTGAGGTGGGCGAAGTGGAGATTCCCGACGAGCTGTTCACGCTGCTGGGCTGGGCCGACGAGCTGCGAGGCGGGCGGCTGGCGGTGAGAGCCAACGCCGACGATGCCTTCTCGGCCCGGCTGGCCCGGGAGTTCGGAGCTGTCGGGGTGGGGCTGTGCCGCACCGAGCACATGTTCTTGGGGGAGCGGCTGCCGCTCATCCAGCGGGCCATCACCGACGGCGGGCCGGCCGCGCTGGACGCGCTGGCCGAGGCCCAGGTGGAGGATCTGGTGGATCTCTTGGAGGTCATGGATGGTCTGCCGGTGACCGTCCGGCTGCTTGATCCGCCCCTGCACGAGTTCTTGCCCGACCATCCCGGGCTGGTCGAGGAGAATCCCATGCTCGGCGTGCGGGGCGCCCGGCTGGGGGTGCTGCGTCCCGAGCTGTATCGAGCCCAGGCCAAAGCGGGGGCCGAGGCGGCCGCCCGTCGGGTGACGGCCGGAGGCGATCCACAGGTGCAGATCATGGTGCCGCTGGTGGTGGGCGGCCCGGAGCTGTCCCATGTGCGGGCTGCGATAGCCGAAGAACTGGCTGGGTTCGAGAGCCGCTTGGGGGGCCGAGCCATCCCGGTGGGGGCCATGATCGAGACCCCCCGCTCAGCGTTGGCCGCGGCCGAGATCGCCGCCTGCGCCGACTTCTTGTCGGTGGGCACCAACGACTTGACCCAGATGACCTTCGGCTTCTGCCGCGACGACATCGAAGCCCGGATCATGCGTCCCTACATCGATCACGGCCTTCTGGCGGCCAACCCGTTCGAGACCCTGGACGAGACCGGGGTGGGACGGCTGGTGGCCGACGCAGTTACCGGGGCCCACGCCGCCCGCCCCGGCATTGAGATGGGGGTGTGCGGCGAGCACGGCGGCGATCCCGCGTCGATTGCGTTCTGGGCCGCCGCGGGGGTGGACTACGTGTCCTGCTCCCCGCATCGGGTACCGGTGGCCCGTCTGGCGGCTGCCCAGGCGGTTGTGGCCTCGGAGTCCGGCTAGCGACTGCCCAAGCTGTCATCGGTTCGGCCTAATCTCCCTCTGTGGGCATCCACGACGAAGACGTGGCCCGGGTGAGAGAAGCGACGGACATCGTCGCGGTCATCAGCGAGTACGTACAGCTGAAGCGGGTCGGGCGCCGCTGGCAGGGACTGTGCCCGTTCCACGCGGAGAAGACCCCGTCGTTCTCGGTGAACGCGGAGATGGGCGTGTACCACTGCTTCGGTTGCAAGGCCAGCGGCGACGCCATCACCTTTGTCCGGGAGGTGGAACACGCCGATTTCGTTGAAGCGGTAGAGCGGCTGGCCGGACGGTCGGGGATCGCGCTGCGCTACACCGCGCCCGGCGAGGGGGCCGACCGCCAGAAGCGGGGCAAGCTCACCGAAGCGCTGGAGCAGGCAGTGGAGTGGTACCACCAGCGGCTGCTGACCTCTCCCGACGCAGGACAGGCCCGCGGTTACCTCCGCCACCGGGGCTACGACGGCGACATCGTGCGCCAGTACAAGCTGGGATGGGCCCCCGACGACTGGGACGCGCTGGCCGCCGACCTCGGGGTGGGCAAAGACGGGGGGATGCCAGTGCAGGTGTTCTCCGACGCCGGACTGGGGTTCCGCAACAAGGGCAGGCGCATCCAAGACAGCTTCCGAGCCCGGCTCCTGTTCCCCATCTTCGACCCCAGCGGCAAGCCGGTGGGGTTCGGAGGTCGCGTCTTGCCCGGTGGGGAGGGGCCCAAGTACAAGAACTCGGTGGACAACGCCGTGTATCGCAAGTCCCGAGTGCTGTACGGCCTCAACTGGGCCAAACAGGGCATTGTGAACGCCGGCGAAGTGATCGTGTGCGAGGGCTACACCGACGTGATCGGCTTCGCCCAAGCCGGCATCTCCCGAGCAGTGGCCACTTGCGGCACTGCGGCAACCGATGAACACATTCAGATGTTGCGCCGGTACGCCGGCTGTGTCGTCCTAGCGTTCGACCCGGACACTGCGGGAAGCGACGCAGCTGAGCGATTCTTGCAGTGGGAAGGCGACGTTGTAGTGAAGGTGGCTGACCTTCCAGAAGGCACCGACCCTGGTGACTTGGCTCAGAGTGATCCAAAGCGATTGGAAACAGCGATCCGTGATGCCATTCCCTTTCCGCGCTTTCGCTACACCCGGGCTATATCCCAAATTGACCTTACAACCCCAACGGGTCGTTTCCAGGCTGCGGAACGGGGTGCCGAGATCGTGTCCCCGATAAGGAATCCAATGGTGCGGGATCCCTTTTTGGTCGAAATCGCCACGCTGTGCCAGCAAGACCAGCCTGGTGACTTGGACCGTCTTCGTACCATTGCCGCCAACTATCGTCCGTCTCGATCTGGTTCTCGCGCTCTCCGCCAACAGGACGCGCCCGACGATCGCTCTCCCCATCCGGCGGACGCGGAATACGAATCTGACCGAGGCGAGCGCCATGAGACCGAAGCAGCTCTGCACGGACGTCCTCCCAACAATGTGGAACGTCAAGTGTTGTGGCTGGCGGTCAACGTGCCCGCTGCGGTGTGGGCAGATGTCGATTCCGAAATGTTCCACTACCCGTTGTACTGGGAAGCCTTTGAGGCGCTGTTGGAGTACTCGGCTTTGGAAGTGCTGTTGGCTGAGGCCGAGCCGAGGCTCGTCTCGCTGATGCAGGAGCTGTTGGTATTTGAAGACGAGGAGCTGCGAACCAACCCCCGTCAACAGGACGTCGTCATGGCGCGGCTGGTGTACGAGTCAGCCCAACGGCAATTGGTCCATCTGGGGCGCCAAGCCCGCACTGGCGTAGCGGACGAGGATGTGCTGCTCAAAGTGGCTGGACTCAAAGTGGCTGCCGACCAACTCCGCGAGTCGGAGTGGGAACCTGAACAGGCCCGCGCCTTGCTGGACCTACTGCGGCCAGGGGCCTAGACGCCACCGTCGATAGCCCCCTTTCAAGATATTTCACTCATTTTCAATATATCAAAAGAAATATGGCCGAACCAAAAGTGGTTCGGCCATATTCCATTGCAAGAGCTATGCTCCTGCGGTGGGCCTGCTCATGGCGAGGCGACCCGGTTTTGACAGCCCATCGCGAGGGTTCGATTCCCTCCAGGTCCACACGAATCCTACCTGTGCGGCCTCGGAGACCGCAACGAACATCTGCTAGAAGTCCTCGTCGAAGGCGACGTCGCCCTCGACACCTACCTGGTAGGAGGCCACGGTGCGCTCGAAGAAGTTGGTCAGCTCTTGCACGTCTTGGAGCTCCATGAACGAGAACGGGTTCTTGGCCCCGAACTGCTTGGGCAGCCCGAGCTGGGTGAGGCGCTGGTCGGCGACGAACTCGAGGTAGCGGCGGGTGTCGGCCACCGACATGCCGGGCACGCCCTGGCCCAGCAGGTCCTCGGCGAACTGGTACTCGCAGTCGACCGCCTCGCGGATCATGGTGGTGACCTGCTCGCTGAGCTCGGCGTCGAACAGCTCGGGTTCCTCGGCCCGAACCGTGTTCACCACCTCAAGGGCGAAGTTCATGTGGCAGCTTTCGTCGCGGAACACCCAGTTGGTGCCGGCGGCCAGCCCGTTCAACAGCCCCTTGGATCGCAGGAAGTACACGTAGGCGAACGCGGCGAAGAAGAACAGCCCCTCGATGCAGGTGGCGAAGCAGATCAGGTTCAAAAGGAACTGGCGGCGCTGCTGAGGGGTGTCGCACTGGTTGATGTCGTCCATCGAGTTCATCCACCGGAAGCAGAACTCGGCCTTCTGGCGGATGGAGGGAATGTTGTCGATGGCCGCGAATGCGGCCTCCCGCTCTGCGAGGTCGGGGATGTAATTGTCGAGCAGCGTCAAGTAGAACTGGACGTGCAACGCCTCCTCATAGAGCTGCCGAGACAGATACATCCGGGCCTCGGGGGCGTTGACGTGTTGGTAGAGGTTCAGCACCAAGTTGTTGGCCACGATGGAGTCGCCGGTGGCGAAGAACGCCACCAGTCGGTTCACCAGATGCTTCTCGGCGGGAAGAAGGGTGCGCTCCAAATCGACCAGGTCGTCGGAAAAGTCGATCTCGTCCACCGTCCAGGTGTTCTTGATGGCGTCGCGGTACATGTCGAAGAACTGTGGATAGCGCATGGGGCGCAGCGTCAGATTGAAGCCGGGATCGAGGATGCGTCCCTGGGCTGGTACGGCCGCAGGTGCCGCCTCAGGCGCCGGGCTGAGGCCCAGGTCTTTTTCAAGGAAAGGGGTTTCTGCCAGTGCCATCAGTCGCATGCCTCACACATTTCGGGGTTTTCCAATGAGCAGGCCACCGCCTCGGCGTCGGGAACCGGGGCGGCGGTCGCGCCATCGGGACCGCCGGTGGTGGTTTGGTTGATTCGGGTGGCTGGCCGGGATCTCAGGTAGTAGGTGGTTTTCAGTCCGGCCTTCCACGCGTGCAGATACATGGAACTGAGCTTGCCGATGGTGGGCGACTCCATGAACAGGTTCAGCGACTGGGACTGGTCGATGAACGCCCCTCGGTCGGCGGCCATGTCGATGAGGGAACGCTGGGGGAGTTCCCAGGCGGTGCGGTATACCGCCTTGAGACCGTCGGGGATGCGCTCGATGTCGGCCACCGAACCCTCGGAGCGCTTCACGTCGGCGATCATTTGGTCGTCCCACAGGCCCAATTCCTGAAGGTCGCGCACCAGGTAGCGGTTTATCTGCAAGAACTCCCCGGAGAGGGTCTCCCGCTTGAACAGGTTGGACACCTGGGGCTCTATGCACTCGTAGCACCCGGCGATGGAGGCGATGGTGGCGGTGGGGGCGATGGCGATGAGCAGGGAGTTGCGCAGACCGTGCTCGGCGATGCGGTCCCGCAGCGTCTGCCATCGGGCCGGATCGGATGACTCCTTGTCCCACAGGTCGAACTGGAGCTGGCCGACGGCCGCCCGAGTCTCGGCGAACGCCGGATGGGGTCCGTGCTTTTCGGCCAGCTCGGTGGAGGCCCACAGGGCGTTGAAGTAGATCTCCTCGGAGATGCGGGCCGACAGTTGGCGGGCCTCATCGCTGTCGAACGGCATGGCCAGATGGAAGAACACGTCTTGGAGGCCCATCAGGCCCAGGCCCACCGGGCGCCACTTGGCGTTGGAGTTGGCCGCCTCGGTGGTGGGATAGAAGTTGATGTCGATCACCCGGTCCAAGAAGGGCACCACGGTGCGGATCACATTCCCGAGCCGCTCGAAGTCCATCTTGCCGCTGTCGGTGTCGACGAACTCTCCCAGATTGACCGACCCCAGGTTGCACACCGCGGTCTCGTCGTCGCTGGTGACCTCGATGATCTCGGTACACAGGTTGGACAGGTGTACGGTGCGGCCCTCTTGGCCGGTCTGGTTGCAGCG
This sequence comes from Acidimicrobiia bacterium, assembly GCA_022827725.1. GTDB lineage: Bacteria > Actinomycetota > Acidimicrobiia > Acidimicrobiales > Bin134 > Poriferisocius. The sequence goes on along the minus strand of JAJEIJ010000036.1, from coordinate 14,013 downwards.
CAGGTTGGAGGCGTCTTTGAACGTCATCCACCCGTTGCCGGTTTGGGCCAGGCACCGCATCATGCGGCTGTAGAGCTGGCGGGCGGGGAGCTGGACCTCGTACAGCTTCTCGCGCTCAGCCTCCTCGTAGGCCTCGCGGAACTCATCGCCGTACAGGTCGGTGAAGTGGGGGACCTTCTTGGGGTCGAACAGCGACCACTGCCAGTCTTTCTCCACCCGCTCCATGAACAGATCGGGAACCCAGTTGGCCAAATTCAGATTGTGGGCTCGGCGGTTGTGGTCGCCGGTGTTCTCCTTGAGTTCCAAGAAGTCCTCGATATCGGCGTGCCATGACTCCAGGTAGACGCAAGCCGCGCCCTTGCGCTTGCCGCCCTGATTGACGGCGGCCACCGAGCTGTCCAGGGTCTTGAGCCAAGGCACGATGCCGTTGGACAGGCCGTTGGTACCCCGGATGAGCGACCCCTTAGAGCGAATGCGGTGCCAGGCCACGCCGATGCCGCCGGCGAACTTCGACAGCCGGGCGATGTCGGTATAGCGCTGGTAGATGCCCTCGAGGCTGTCGGTGGGGGAGTCGAGCAGGTAGCACGACGACATCTGCGGGTGGGCGGTGCCCGAGTTGAACAGCGTGGGGCTCGACGGCAGGTAGGCCAGCGAGCTCATCAGGTCGTAGAAGGCGATCGCCTCGTCGGCATCGGCGGAGAGGCCGCAGGCCACCCGCAAGAAGAAGTACTGCGGGGTCTCGATCACTTGGCGGGTGTCGGGGTGGCGCAGCAGGTAGCGGTCGTACACCGTGCGCAGGCCGAAGAATTCGAAGTTCCGATCGCGCAGCGAGCTGATGGAGGCGTTCAGCGCCGGGGCGTGTTTCTCGGCGAAATCGGCAGTCTCATCGCTGATCAAGCCCAGGCTGTGGCCGGTTTTGATCGACTCGGTGAACCAGGGAATGTTCTGGTTGCGGACCTCTTTGTCGATGCAGGTGGACAGGAGACGGGCGGCCAGCCTGGAGTAATTCGGCTCGGTAACGATCAGCCCGGCCGCGGTGCGGATGGACAGCTCGTCGAGCTCTCGGGTGGTGGCCCCATCGGCCAGGGCGGAGATGGTCCGGGTAGCCACCCGCATCGGGTCGACTCCCACTAGTCCCTCGGCGCATCGGGCCACCGCGTTGACGATCTTGTTGACGTCCACCGGCTCCAGTTCGCCGTTGCGCTTGCGCACCCGCATCCCGGTATCGCTGGAAGCATGCTCTCCGTTTTGGTCGGCATCGGCCCCATTGCTGCCCACTGCGGCCAATGGCTCCTGTATGAGTGTCATCAGTCCCCCCTGAGAACGAGGCTTGGATGCTGCAAGCGCGAAGTTCTCAAAGTGTAATTACATCAGGGAAACTTCATCAATGAACTTCTTCAGCGCGACTCTCTTACCAGGGGTTTCGCGCCCAAGGAATTTTTCAAGGTGCTCAAGAAGGCCCTTTTACGCGCGCGTCCGCGCGCGCGAACTAGGCCTCTCGGACGGTCAATTCAGTGGCTTTGAGGGCGGCCCAGCACCGTGAGCCAGCACTCAGTCCCAACTCGCCCACCGCCTGGGGTGTGACCCATGCCTGACAGGGCACTGGGGCCCCCAGAAGTACCCTGACCCGGTCGCTCTCGGGCTGGATGCGGGCCACTTCGGCCTCCCAGGTGTTACGGGCGCTGGTGTGGGGCTCAACCGTTGAAAGGGTGACGGCCGCGGGGGAGAAGGTGACCAGCACCGGCCCGGTCATTGGGGTTGCCGTGGTGAGGGCGATGCCGCTGTCGAGGGCTACTTCGGTGCCCGCGGCGGTACCGGTGAGAAGGTTGATGTCGAGCAGCCCGGCGGTCCACGGAGTGCGGGGATCGGCGGCCACCTCCTCAGGGGTGCCGGTCTGCACGATCTCACCCTTTTCCATCACCAAGAGCTGGTCGGCCAGCACCCTGGTTTCCACCGGATCGTGGGTGATCAGAACCCGGGTGGCCTCGATATCGGCTAGCAAGTGGCGCACGTCGGTGCGGGTTTCAGCGTCGAGGGAGGCCAGGGACTCATCGAGGAGCAGAACGGCGGGTTGGCAGGCCGCGGCCCGGGCCAAGCCCACCCGCTGGGCCTGCCCGCCTGAGAGCTGCGCGGGACGCAGTCCGGCCAGGTCGGCCAGGCCGACCCTGCTGAGCCATTCCTCGGCCCGCTGGCGAGCCGGACGAGCGGCCAGGCCCGCACACCGGGGGCCGAACGCCACGTTGTCTACCACGCTGAGGTGGGGAAACAGCAGGTTGTGCTGGCTGTGAAGGGCGATGGGCCGGCGGTCGGGTGGTGTCTGGATGCCTTGGGCAGGATCTTCGACCACCTGACCAGCCAGCACGATCTTGCCTTGCCGCAGCGGGATCAGACCGGCGAGCGCGTGAACCAGGGTGGTCTTGCCCGCCCCGTTGGGGCCGACGATGGCGGTACAGCTCCCGGTGGGTGCATCGAACGCGGCGTGGATAGCAAAGCCTCCGGTGGCGGCATGGATCTCAGCCTGGATGCTCATGAGGGCGACGTCTCCGACGAGGTATCGGGTTGGCTGGTGCGGGGGGCGATCCAGCGGTGGCGCAGACCGATGAGGATGAGCAGTGACACCCCGATTAGCAGCACCGACATGGCGATGGCCGCCTCGGGCTGCCCGGCCTCGTTGGCTTGGGCAATGGCCAGGGGCAGTGTGCGAGTGCGGCCCGGGTGGTTGCCGGCGAAGGTGATGGTGGCCCCGAACTCGCCGAGGGCCCGGGCCCACGACAGGGTGGCCCCTGCGGCCAGCGACGGGGCCAGCAGCGGCAGCGTGATGCGGCGCAGCACGGTCCAGCGTTCGGCGCCCAGGGTGGAGGCGGCCGACTCAAGCCGGGTGTCGAGCTGGCGCAGGCCGGCCTCGGCGGTGATCACGAAGAACGGCATCGACACGAACGCAGCGGCGATCACTGCGCCGGCGGTGGTGCCGATGAGGGTGTCGACGCCGAACCAGTCTTGCAACGCCCGGCCGACCAGCCCCTTTCGGCCGAGGGCGAAGAACAGGGCGATCCCGCCCACCACCGGGGGCAGCACCATGGGCAGTAGCACGATGGCCCGCACCAGCGCCCGCCCCCGAAACGTCAGCCGGGCCAGCACCCAGGCCAAGGGCAGCCCCAGCACCATCGAGACCGCCGCGGCCAGAAGCGAAACCACCACCGACACCCGCAGGGCCTCCAGGGTGGCCGTCTCGCCCAGCCTGGTGCCCAGTGTTGACCATGGCGTTCGCTGCAACAGGCCCACCAGGGGCAGCGCCAAGACGGCCACCGCGATGATGGCTGCCAGGAGGACAGCGATAGGCGGCCTGCGATTGGGCTCTTTGGGGGAGGAACGGTCGGTCATGGGAAATCGAATCCGTGGGTCCAGAGGATGCGCTGGCCATCAGGACCGAGGATGAAATCCACAAAATCGGCGGCAACGGCCCGATCGCTGACCGCCACCACTGGGTAGTCGTTGACCCTGATCTGGGGGCCGAGGGGCACGGTGGCCACTTTGTTCCCGCCGGCCGCCACGTCGGTGGCATACACCAGCCCGGCGTCGGCTTCTCCCAGCGTCACCTTGGTGAGCACGGCCCGCACACTGGTCTCCTCGGTGTCGGGGTTGGCGTTTACTCCGGCGTCGGCCAGCACAGCCTGGGCGAGGGCGCCGCAGGGCACCTCGGGGGCGCACATCGCCAGTACCAAACTGTCATCTGACAGGTCTTCCAATTCGGTGACATCGCCGGGATTGTCCACTGGCACCACCAAGGCCAGTCGGTTGCGGGCGAACAAGACGGGGAGTGCGGCGGTGCGCCCTTCGGCCACAACCCGGCTCATGTTGGCGCCGTTGGCCGATGCGAACACGTCAGCCCGGGCGCCGGCGCTGATTTGGGCGGCCAGCCGAGCGCTGCCCGCGAAGTTGAGCTTCACGTCGACATCGGGGTTGGCGGCTTCGTACTCCTCAGCCAAGTCCTCGAACGCCTCCGACAGAGACGCTGCCGCGTACACCGTCACTGTGGTCTCGCCTCCACCCCCGCATCCTGTCACCAACCAGGCAAGAACCCCGGCTAGAACACCGAGGCCCAATCTGTTCATCTCGGACCACTAGGCCGCGGACTCGGTTTCCAGCTCCGCGGTCACCGACAGCTCTGGGCCCACCGCGGTGAGCAGCTCCTGGCACCGCCCGGCGTCGGCCACGTCGTCGGCCACCTGCTCCAAGATGGCCAGCCGCTCGGAGGTGTCGGTGACGGTGGCGGTGGTGACCGCAGTGGCCAGGCGCACCTTGGCATCGCTCTTGATGCGGCGGATCTCCCGTAGGGCATCGGCTGCCACTGCGGTGGCATCGGGGTTCACATCGCCCGCTGCGGTCCGCAGCTCGGCCCCGACAGGCCAGGGGGAGCGGTGGACTGAGCCCTCCTGCCACCACGACCACACCTCTTCGGTTACATAGGGCAGGAACGGGGCGAACAGCTTGAGGTAGGCGATGAGAGCCGTCTCCAGGGTGGAGCGGGCTGACTCGCCCGCTGGCCCGCCCCGACCGCCGTAGGCCCGGTTCTTCACCAGCTCCAGATAGTCGTCGGTGAACGACCAGAACGAAGTCTCGGTGCTCTCCAGGGCTCGGGCGTAGTCGCCCCTGTCGAAGGCGGCAGTGGCGTCGTCGATCAGGTTGGCCAGGTGGGCCAGCAGGGCCCGGTCGAGGGTCTCGGTGGGCTGGGCGTCGGCGGAGGGCTCTTGGCCGAGCACGAAGCGGCTGGCGTTGAGGATCTTGACGGCCAGGCGCCGGCCCACCTTCATCTGGCCTTCCTCAAAGGCGGTGTCGGTGCCGGGCCGCCCCGACGACGCCCAATAGCGCAGGGCGTCGGCGCCGAATTGCTCCAGGGTGCCCATGGGGGTGACCACGTTGCCCTTCGACTTGGACATCTTCTTGCGGTCGGGGTCGAGCACCCAGCCGGATATGGCCGCGGTGGACCAAGGCAGCCCGTCGTGCTCGAAGTGGGCCCGGGTCACGGTGGCGAACAGCCAGGTGCGGATGATCTCGTGGGCCTGGGGGCGCAGGTCCATGGGGAAGGTGCGCTCGAACAGGTCGGGGTCGTCCTCCCAGTAGCAGGCGATCTGGGGGCTCAGCGAGGAGGTGGCCCAGGTGTCCATGACGTCGGGGTCGGCGGCGAAACCGCCGGGCTGATCCCGCTGATCCTCGGTGTAGCCGGGGGGCGTGTCGGATGACGGGTCGATCGGCAGGTTGGCCTCGTCGGCGGCGATGGGGTGGTCGTAGTCGGGCTGGCCGTCGGCATCGAGCGGGTACCAGATGGGGAAGGGCACACCGAAGAAGCGCTGGCTGCTGATGAGCCAGTCGCCGTTCAGCCCGCCGACCCAGTTCTCATAGCGGACCCGCATGTGCTCGGGCACCCAGTTGAGCTCCCGTCCCCTGTCGATGAGGGCGTCGCGCAGAGCCTCGTCGCGTCCGCCGTTGCGGATGTACCACTGGCGGGAGGTGACGATCTCCAGGGGGCGCTGGCCCTTCTCGAAGAACTTCACCGGGTGGGTGATGGGCCGGGGCTCGCCGATCAGCTCGCCTGACTCGGTAAGGAGCTCCACCGTTCGCTGCTGAGCGCCATGGATGGTGCGCCCGGCGATCTCAGCGTAGGGGGCGGGGTCGATGCCGGTGGGGGCGTCGGGCACGATGCGGCCGCCCCGGTCGACGATGGCCCGCACCGGCAGATTCAGCTCCCGCCACCAGGTCACGTCGGTGGTGTCACCGAAGGTGCAGATCATGACCGCGCCGGTGCCCTTCTCGGGGTCGGCGAGGGTGTGGGCCACCATGGGCACCGCCGCCTTGAACAGCGGGGTGGTGATGGTTTGGCCGAACAGGGGCTGGTAGCGCTGGTCGTCGGGGTGGGCCACCACGGCCACGCAGGCGGCCAACAGCTCGGGTCGGGTGGTGTCGATGGGCAGGTCGCCGCCGTCGGGCAGGTGGAAAGCCAGGCGGTGGTAGGCGCCGGGGCGTTCCCGGTCTTCCAGCTCGGCCTGGGCCACTGCGGTGCGGAAGGTCACGTCCCAAAGGCTGGGGGCCTCGCTCTGGTAGGCCTCGCCCCGGGCCAGGTTGCGAAGGAAGGCTCGCTGGGAAGCCCGGCGGCTGCGCTCGTCAATGGTGGCGTAGGTGAGCGACCAGTCGATGGATAGGCCAAGGCGGCGCCACAGCTCCTCGAAGGCCTGCTCGTCGGTGGCGTTGAGCTGCTCGCACAGCTCAACGAAGTTGCGCCGGGAGATGGGGAGCTGGTCCTTGCCGGGCTCGTCGGGGGGCTGGTAGTGCGGGTCGTAGGGGAGGGAGGGATCGCAGCGGACGCCGAAGTAGTTCTGCACCCGGCGCTCGGTGGGCAGGCCGTTGTCGTCCCAGCCCATGGGGTAGTACACCTCTTTGCCCTGCATACGCTGATACCGGGCCAGGGTGTCGCAATGGGTGTAGCTGAACATGTGGCCCACATGGAGCGAGCCGCTCACGGTGGGGGGCGGGGTATCTATGGAGTAGACCTGGTCGCGGGTGGCAGTGCGGTCGAAGCGGTACGTTCCGTCGGCTTCCCAGATGTCGTCCCACTTGGTTTCGAGGCCCTCGAGCGCGGGCTTCTCGGGGACGTTGCGGGGGGCCGTCATCGCTTGGTCATCGTACTGTTGTATTTGCAGCGGGTTGCAGTCGTTACGCGTGGGGGCTGTTGGCACCACCCTCTTTGTCTTGGGACTCACATGGCTATGTGAGGTGCTGGGCGATCAGCGCTGCGACCTTCGCGTTGTTGAGCACCAGCTCTTTGTTCGCTTCTAGGCTCTCGCCGTCGGTTGCATCGACGAGCCATTGCAGTAGGAATGGGGTGAGTTCTTTGCCGCTGATGCCCTCAGCATCGGCGTGAACGCACGCTTGGGCTATTGCCGCCTCTATGCGGTCGGTAGGGATTGCTGCGTGTTGTGGGATGGGGTTCGCGATCACGGCACCGCGGGCTGGGTCAAGGTTCCAGTGGGTGTGAAGGTAGTCGCCGATGGCTTCGGGACTATCCAACTGGAGGTTGACCTCATGGGGACTGTCGATGCTGTAGAAGGACGGGAGAATCGCCGTCTGGTAGCCGACGATCGGGACTCCAAGTGTTTCTAGGTATTCGGTGGTCTTGGCGATGTCAAGGATCGACTTGAAGCCTGCGGACACAACGGCCACGGGGGTGCGGGCGAGCTCTTCGAGGTCGCCGCTGATGTCGAAGCTGTACTGCGCGCCGCGGTGAACGCCGCCGATCCCGCCCGTGGCGAAGATCCTGATTCCGGCGAGAGCGGCGAGTTTCATCGTTACCGCGACGGTGGTACCGCCAGTTTGACCAAGGTAGAACGACGCGGCGAGATTCTGGTTGCCGATCTTGACGAGCTCCGGGTCGGGCTGGCCGAGCCGGTCAAGCTCCTCGTCAGTGAGTCCGATGCGGGCGACGCCGTCGACGACCGCGATCGTGGCTGGGGTTGCGCCGTTGGCGCGAACGGCTGCTTCCAGGTGACGGGCGGTCTCGACGTTGTCAGGTGCGGGCATTCCGTGGGTGATGATGGTGGACTCGAGAGCAACGATCGCTTCCTGGTTGGCTGCGGCGGCGGCGACCTCGTCGCTGAACACGATGTGGGGCGTGTGCTGTGAGTTCAATTCATCTCCTGGGGATTGCCGGCCTACTGGAGGCCGGGGGTGAGTTCGGTAGTGATGGCTGCGGCTTGTTCGGTGGCGAGCTCGATGAGTTCGTCGGGGCCGGTGAGGTTGCAGAATCCCCTAACGAGTGCTGCGGTGAACGCGTCACCAGCGCCGGTCGTGCTGAGCGCGTGAATCTGTGGTGCCGAGTGGAATCCGCCGCCGCCTTCCTGGTCGGCCCAGACGACACCGTCGGGTCCGAGCGTTAGGTAGACGGTGGCGACACCAGCGTCAAGGAGCCGCTGCGCAGCTATGCGAGCTGTCGCGGTGTTGTGAATGTCGATCCCGGTGAGCGCGGTCGCTTCGGCGCGGTTTGGCTTCAGCGTGTGGATGCGATCCAGATAGGGCCGAATCCGGGGTGCCTTGGCGACCGAGGTTGTGTCGACGAACACAGTAGGGGAGAGGCTGGTGATCTCATCGAGGGCTTCGTCGTTGAGGTTGCAGTCCACAACCACAACCCGGGCGTGGCGCAAGAGCTCCGCGCGCGTGGCGATGGCCTTGCGGTCCACGACTGCGGTGATGGCCATATCGTTGACGGCCATGAGGAGTTCGCCGTTCGCGTCAATGATGGACAGGTAGGTGGCCGTCGGGTGCTGGGAGGTCCACAGCACCGACGACAGATCAACGCCGCTTGTTGATGTGCGGTTGTAGATGAGTTGGCCGTGGTCGTCCTCTCCGAGGGCGGTTACCAGGTGTGTTTGGAGTCCGGTCGCGGCGAGATTCGCGGCGATGTTGCGGCCGACGCCACCAGCCGAGATGGCGACGGCACCAGGGTTCGATTCGTGTGGCAGTGGTGGTGTGGAGCATCGGCCCTCGATGTCGACGTTCGCTCCGCCAATGACGACAACATAGGGCTCGTCGGCCACGACATAGCCTCGCCCCCTTGCCTTGCCTTGAGCCGTGGGGTTGCTGATGTGGGTCGCGATCGATGAGCGGGTGATGCCGACACTGTAATGCGGGGCATAATTGGCCAGAGGCTGGGGGAGGATGTGGCGATGAGCATTCCGGTCGTAGACCTGAGTGGCCCACGCGAAGCGGTCGTACGCCAGATCGATGACGCCGCAACGAACGCTGGGTTTTTCATCATTGCTGGCCATGGCGTCGACAGCAACACGATCGGCACCGCTTGGCACGAGATCGTTGCTTTCTTCGGTCAATCTCACGACGTCAAGATGACTGCACATCACCCGACGGACGCGAACCATCCCTATGGCTACCACGCACCCCAACAAGAGACACTTGCGGCATCTTTGGGGGAAGCGACACCCCCGGACCTCAAAGAGACCTTCAACGTGGCACCACCCAAACACCACGCTGATCCCACTGGCGTGTTCGGGGGCAAGGATCGACTCTGGCCGTCACACCCAACCACGCTCCGCCCGGCCTGGGAGGCGTACTACGACGCGATGGAGAATCTCGCCGGCCGCATCCTCCAACTGATGGCCGAGGCCCTCCGCCTGCCGACAACGCACTTCGAACCATCGATTGACCAACACCTGTCCGCGCTTCGCGGTATTCACTACCCGCCCGTCACCCAGCCCGCGGAGGAGGGCCAACTGAGAGCAGGAGTTCACACTGACTACGGAACCATCACAATCTTGTTGCCGGGTGCGGGCAGTGGAGGACTCGAAGTTGAACACGTCGAAGGCCACTGGGTCCCGGTCCAGCCAATCGACGACTGCTTCGTGATCAACACTGGCGACCTCCTCGCGCAATGGACCAACGATCGATGGCGCTCTACTCGTCACCGCGTGGCTCTCCCTGTTACCGAGCGGGCACGGCGCGAACACCGCTATGCGATTGCGTTCTTCCATCAGCCGAACTGGCACGCCGAGGTGACGCCATTCGAAACCTGCGTCAGTGCAACCAACCAGGCCAGGTATGGCACCGTGGAAGCCGGTCCGTGGCTTCAGGCAAAGTTCGATTCTGCGTACGGGGGTGGGCCCCTAGCTTGATGTTGCGGGGTTATGGGCGTACTGGTTGTGGTCTTGGCCTCTAATGAGGCGGATGTCTAGGCGGGGGTTGAAATCGCCGATGGTCTTGGTTTCCCCGCGCCAAATATCCTCGCAGTGGGAGCTGGCGTAGTGGACGGCAATGGCCCGACGAAGGTCCTCGGTGCGGTTGTAGCCGGAGCCATGGACCAGTAAGGGGTGGAAGAACAAGGTGTCGCCGGGATCCATCTCCAAATGGACTCGCTGGTCGACGTCGATACCTTTGGCCCCGAAGAACAGGAAGTTCTTGTGCTCCCAGTCGGGGTAGTCGTGCTCGAGGAGCTCGCCGGTGTGGGTGCCGGGCAACACCACCAAGCAACCGTTTTCCTGGGTGATGGTGTCGAGCGCCGTCCACACCCCGACGATGCGGTCGGCGGGGCGGAGCGGGAAGTACAGCAGATCCTGGTGCAGGGGGTGGCGGCCGTCGACGTCAGTGGGCTTGTTGAGGTACATGCTGTTCAAGGCGATTAGGTCGTCGCCGATGAGCTCGGTCACCTGGTCGATGATCGGCTCGTAGCGCGCATAGCGGGACATCACCGGATCGCCGTTGACGAAGTTCACTTTGGCGATGCCATGGGCTGGAGTGCGGGGGGTGACCAGACCTTTGGCAACCTCTACGTTGCGGGCCACCTGCATGTTGGGAGCTTGGTCGACGGTGCCGTCGGCGATTTCGGCGAATCGCTGGTTGAGGGTGTCGATCATCTCTCCGGGCACCAGCTTGCGCCGAATGAGGTAGCCGTCCTGCCAGTAGTCGGCATCCATTACCGGCCATGCTCCCACAATCCTGATTGAGGGACGACGAGGCGGGCCGCTGTAAGTTCAGTTTGTGGGCATGATCCGGACGCTGCGGTCGGTGGCGCGGTTTCGGCGGTTTGAGCCGAACCGGGCCAAGCGGCGGCTGAGCCGGGCAGCGTCGGTGGCCGACCTGCGGGAGCTGGCCCGGCGGCGGCTGCCTGCTGGGGTGTTCGACTATATCGACGGCGCGGCCGAGGACGAGCTGACCATGGAGCACAACGCCGCCGCCTTCGACCAGTGGGAGTTCGTCCCCCGGGTGCTGCGGGACGTGTCGGCGCTGGATACCTCAGTGGAGTTGCTGGGCCGGCGCCATCCGGTGCCGTTCGCCCTTGCCCCCACCGGGTTCACCCGCATCGTGTGCCCCGACGGGGAGCTGGCCGTGGCCCGGTCTGCGGCCCGCAAGGGGATCGCCTACTCGCTTTCTACGCTTAGCACCCGCTCGATCGAGGAGATCAGAGAGGTGAGCGACGGCCCGTTGTGGTTCCAGCTCTACTTCTGGCGGGACCGCGGCCTGGTGGCCGACTGGCTCCAGCGGGCGGCCGACTGCGATTACGAGGCCTTGCTGGTGGCGGTGGACACGCCGGTGTTCGGCCGCCGGGAGCGGGACGTGCGCCGGGGCTTCACTCTGCCGCCCACGCTGGGTCCCGACACCGTTCTGGACGGCGTGCGCCGACCGGGTTGGACGTGGTCGCTGCTGCGGTCCGACCCCATCACCTTCGCCAACCTGACCGGAGTGCAGGGCTACGACGGCAGCTCAGCGTTGGGCCTGGCTGAGTTCGCCCACAACCAGTTCAACCAGGCACTGTCATGGGACGACCTCGACTGGCTCCGAGAGCGCTGGACCGGAAAGCTCGTGCTGAAAGGCGTTCAATCAGTGGCCGACGCGCGGGTAGCTGCTGAACAGGGCGTAGACGGAATAATCCTCTCCAACCACGGCGGCCGCCAGCTCGACGGCGCACCCCCCATCCTGGAGCTGGTCCCCCAGGTGGCCAACGCCGTAGGCGGCGATCTCGACATCATCTGCGACGGCGGCGTCCGCCGCGGCAGCCACGTTGCCATGGCCCTCGCCCTCGGCGCCACCGCCGTAATGTTCGGCCGCCCCTACCTCTACGCCCTAGCCGCCGCCGGCGAACCCGGCGTAGACCACCTAATCGACCAATTCACCGAAGACCTCCACCGCACCCTCGCCCTAATTGGCGTCCTCAAAGCCACCGACCTAACCCCGGCGTCAGTCCGCTCGCGGACATGAGTTGCACCTACCGCTGAGCTAATTGGTCTGGTCTAGTCTGACCAACTCGGATAAAATTTCCTCATGGTGATCAACGTGTACGAGGCCAAGACCCATCTGTCGAAGCTGCTTGAACGGGTTGCTGAAGGGGAAGAACTCGTGTTGGGCAAGGCTGGCAAGCCAATGGCTCGGCTGGTGCCCTACCGGGAGCGGAGGAAGCAACTCGTTCCTGGCCGTTTGGCAGGCAAAATCTGGATTGCCCCTGATTTTGACGAAACACCAGAGGACATCATCGCTGCCTTCGAGGGTGATCTTGACGATGAGAACTGGGAGTGAACCTCCTGCTCGACACCCACGTTCTGCTGTGGTGGGTTCATGGAGAGAGGATTCAGCGGGGAGCTGCCGCGGCAATCGCTGACATCGACAATGTCAAGTTCGTCAGCGCGGCCAGCATATGGGAGATCAGCATCAAGACGGCCCGGGGCAAGTTGAGCGTTGACGAGGCCTTCGACTCGGTTGTCGAGGACGATTTCGAGCCACTCCCCATCACCTATGCCGACGCCCGTCTAGCTGGCTCTTTGCCTGATTACCACCGGGATCCGTTCGACCGGATGCTCGTCGCCCAAGCGCTGAATTACGATCTCCTGCTCGTCACCCGAGATCCTCAGATAGGGCTCTACGGAGCCAACATTCTCTCCGCTTGATTTCGAATCCGATAGGGGAGGCGCGAAATCACTTCTGGCGAAGCCCGTAGCTGTTGCCGAGGTCGTCTTGGAAGGCGGCAAACTTCCCCCAGGGCATGTCTCTGAGCTCAAGTTCGATGGTCACACCCCGCTCGACGAGCGTCGCATAGGTGGCCTCAATGTCATCGCACTCGAAAACGATGCTGGCCCGCTGGGATTCCCAGCCCTTCATCATCTTGCGGGGATACAGCACCAAAGCCGTGGCCGCTCCCGGCGGACCAACCTCCACCCACCGCTCCGACCCCATGACCCGATCCACCCGCACCTCGAATCCCACCTTGTCCACCCAGAACCCCAAAGACGCATCGGTGTCTTCCACATAAACAGCAACCGTCGCAGCCGCAGCGATCATCGGCCCTCCCTTGGGTAACCAACACTTCCGCGGCGCCACCCTACCCAGGCAGGATCCCTTCTCCCTGAACTTCTCTCTTCCCAAGACTTCACCTCTCAACGTGCCTTGGGAGTATTCGAGTCAACGTGCCTTGGGAGTATTCGAGCCAGACGGTCGGTATAGTCATTTCATGGTTCGCCGTTCAGTTGAACAGGTAGGGGCTGATCCCCGGCGCTGCGAGGATGCCCCTGCCGTCAAATTCAGTTCTGACGGTGTCCCAGACCGCGGGCCAGGTGATGGAGACCCGCGTTTATCGCCCGAGGGTCGTCGGGCCTTGACTGAGTTGCTCGAAGGAGACGACCTATGGGCCATATTCCAAGAAATCGGCGAGGAGGACCCCAACTTGGCCTTCCCCTAATGGGGTAGGCCGGTGATCATTGGGGACGAGTGGATCGTCATAGCCGCAGTTGCGGGACAGCTGCCGGACGAGCTTAAGGATCAGCCTTTGATGACGGTCCCAGCAGCCATTACGAGAATCCGCAGAAGTGCGCAGAGGGCACAAGAGGGCGCGGCTCTAGGACGAGGACGGATCAGCCTAGCTCTTGGGACGCTTAGCCCAGGCGATCTCTCCTTGTTGCTGGGCCCTGCCCGTCGCCTATTCGGCGTAGTCAATCTGACCGCTGTTAGAGCAGAAATCGCTGCCGCGCATTCTGAAGCCGAACAGCGCGGCATCCCCCTCAACGAATTCAGTGCCCAGTACGTCGGGGCAGCGAGCCACTATGGCGCTCCAATATGGGTTGGATACGACCGCAACATCCCTAGATGGGCGCAAGAGGGTGTGGTTCTACGAGGTGTTCGGTGGCGACGGCTCAGTGAGTTGTAGCCATGAGTTCGACGAACGATTCATCAAACGGCAACTCATCAGTCGACCGGATGTGTGACACTTGAGTCGTACGCTCCAGATGGGCCTCTCACCCTTGGTGATGCTCCTGTAGCAGACAAATTGAGGGCTGGGTGGGGTCGCCCACCCAGCCCGGTTGTCCCAACTGCGGCGAACCACGTCAAGTGAATCACCCTGGGTTCTGTGGAGGCTCTGTTCCTTGAGAGGATGGAGCTATGCCAAATCATGGGAGGTATCCCGCCGAGCTGCGTGAGCGGGCGGTGAGGATGGTGCTGGACAACGAGCGGCTTCACGGTTCGCAGTGG
>JAJEIJ010000004.1:0-15331 GCA_022827725.1 Acidimicrobiia bacterium | reverse complement strand
CCATGTCGTCGCCCATGTCGTCGCCCATGTCGTCGCCCATGTCGTCGCCCATGTCGTCGCCCATGTCGTCGCCCATGTCGTCGCCCATGTCGTCGCCCATGTCGTCGCCCATGTCATCAGCCATGTCATCAGCCATGTCATCAGCCATGTCGTCGCCCATGTCATCAGCCATGTCGTCGCCCATGTCGTCGCCCATGTCGTCGCCCATGTCATCCATTGCTCCGACAGTCACGGCAACTGTGACAACGTCGCGCTGAATTGGGTTGCCCATCCAGAAGACGATTCCGTCTTCACCTATCTCTACGTCTTCCATCGTGACGCTGAATGTGCCATCTCCGTTATCGGTAGCCGGGGTACCGGAAAGGGGGCATAGGCTGACGAAGGTAGTTGCGTCGATCTCATCAGGATCACCAGTACTACAGGCCGCCGCACTCACGGTCGTCGACTCCATGAAGCCGGAACCGGTCAGGGTTATTGAGTAAGTTCCAGCCGCTTCAACCGATGCCGGATCAGCAGAAGCGGTAGGCCCATCCTGTGCAGATGCGGCGCTTGCTCCTATCCAGGTGACAAGCGCCATTGCCATCGCGATGAATACCAACTTGGTCTTGGTCATGACACAACTCCTTGGGCCGAGCCGACACCAGTCCCGTCCCCTACTCCGATAGTTGTCTAAACCTTAGCGCAACGTTTCGGTTGTGTCAGCAATCACATGGTCATGTTGGTCGACACCTGCTGTTAACGACCGGTGCCCCGGACCCGAAGGCCTGGGGCACCGAGTGTTCAGTTCAGGAGGTGGTGTTACAGGGTGCGCAGCCGGCGGCTGAGACCGAACACCATCACACCGGCGAGGGCGATGCCCGCACCGATGATCACCAACAGCGACGTTTCTACGCCAGTGTCAGCCAGCATGTCGTCCATGCCGATCTCAACGGCAACGCTCGCCGCTTCGCCGTCTGGGACGAGCTCAAAGATCAGGAACGTGACACCAGCATCGGTGACTTCCACGCCTTCCACTGAGATGGGGTCGCCACTGGTAGCATCTTGCGGGCTACCGAAACCGCCGCAGTACTGCATCAGTGTGGCCTGTCCCCACCCATCAGGTCCGGGGTCTGCGGTGTTGCAGACAGCCAGGTTGGTGGCAGATTTGGTGAAGCCAGTGGGCGTCAACGTGAAGTCGTAGGTGCCGGCTTCGGGCACGGAAGCTGGATCAGCGGTCAGCGTCTGGTCTTGAGCCGAGGCGGACCCGGCGAACAAGAAACCGACCAGCGCCACTGCCAGCCCAACGAAAATCAACTTGGTCTTGGTCATAGTTGTGTCTCCTTGGACCAAGCCAATGGTCGGCCGGCCCCTACTCGGATATTGAGCGAGACTTTAGCCTCTTGCTTCGTTCGTGTCATTTATTCCAACTCTTGTCTCCGGTGCAGGGGATTTGAAGGGCTGCCGATAGGGTGCGCGACGTGCAGTCGATCCGTAATTTCCGCTCACTAGGAGGCCAGACCACTGTTGAGGGAGGACGGGTTCGGTCGGGCCTGGTGTATCGATCGGGCCATCTGGCCGAAGCCTCGGAATCAGACGTAGAGGTATTGGCCGAGCTGGGCATTCGCACGGTCTTTGATTTTCGAAATCAGGGCGACCTGGCCGTGGAGGGTCCCAACCGATTGCCCGATGGGGTGAAGCAGATTTCACTGCCGATGGCTGATTCCGCGAACCCGTCCGGGATTCGGGAGAACTTTGCTTCCTTCAGTGCCGAGGAGTTGGAAGAACGATTCGGCAATGGCAAGGCCTTCCAGTGGATGAAGGATGCTTCGGCGAGATCGGTGAGCGACCCAGTGCGGACAGGTCAATTCGGCCGATTTGTTCAAGGGCTGCTGGCGCCCGGAGCGGCTCCGGCGCTGTTCAATTGCAGCGCGGGCAAAGACCGCACTGGCTGGGCGGCCAGCATGCTGCTGTTGGCTGTGGGGGTTCCAGAGCAGCAGGTGGTGGACCACTATCTGGAGACCAACCAGTATGTGATTCCCGGCCGCTATGGCGACTTGATGATGCCGCTCATGTCGGTACACGAGGACTACTTCGCCGAGCAGATGCAGGTATTGGCCGACACCTGGGGCAGCTTCGACCAGTACTGGACCGACGGCTTGGGCCTAGACGGCGGGCATCGACAGGCCCTGCGGGAACTGCTACTGGACTAAGGGGTCTTGAGTTCGCCGATGTTGTGTACGGGGGCGAGGGTGTCTTGGAGGTAGTCGGGGCCCTCCAGGGTGTCGACGAACCAGCCGGTGGGGCACATGGTGAGGATCTCCACCAGGCTGAATCCGGCCCCGGCCATCTGGGACTCGTAGGCCCTGGTTATGTAGCGCTTGGTGCGGGCCACGTTGCCGGCGTTGTTCACGGCGCACCGGGCGACATAGGCCGCGCCGTCCATGGTGGCGGCGAGATCGGAAAGCAGAATCGGGTGGCCGTGCTGGTGGGGGTCGCGTCCTTCAATTGAGGTCTTGGTGCGCTGGCCCAGGGTGGTGGTTGTGGTCATCTGGCCGCCGGTCTCGCCGAACACCCCGTTGTTCAGCAGCAAACAAGTGATGTTCTCGCCTCGGGCGGCGGCGTGCAGCACCTCTTGCAGACCCTCGTTGACCATGTCGCCGTCGCCCTGGATGGTCATCACGAACCCGTCGGGCAACATCCGCTTGATGCCGGTGGCCACCGATGGAGCTCGACCATGCAGGGCTTGTACCACCTCCACGTCGAGATTGTGGGCGAAGGCGGTGTAGCAGCCGATGCCGAAAACTGTGATCGTGGACTGGGCCAGTTCCAGTTCTTCGATGGCCTCCATGGCGGCCCGGATGGCGATGGGCTCTCCACAGCCCGGGCAGAGGTGGTGGTTGGCCTGGGTGATGAGCGAAGGAGTGAAGTCGTCAACGAGCACGGCGGACTCGGCGGGCGGCTTGTCGGTGGAGATGAATACCCGGTCGTCGCTCATGGCCCGTTTCCCATCATGGCATGGCCTCCAGAATGCGCTCGGAGATATCGGGGACGTTGATGTCGGGTCCAATACCGAAACCGGAGTGATCCCAACTCGGGCCTCCGATGAACTCCACCGGCACTGCCCCCAGAGTAGCAAGCCGTACATCGTCGATCATCTGGCCCATGTTCTGCTCGTACACCGCCACCTTGGCCGAACCGGCGGCCGCGTCTTGCACTGCCTGCGACGGGAACGGCCACAGCGTGATGGGCCGGATGTAGCCCACCCGGTGCCCGGAGTCGCGCAATTTCAGGCAGGCGTAGCGCACGAACTTGCCCACCGAGCCGTAGGCGGCCACCACCAACTCGGCGTCGTCGCAGAACCCGGCGTCGACCAGCGGTTCCACGCCAGCCTCCAGTGCCTGAATGTGGGCGACGCAGTCGGCGAAGTGGGCCCCTAGGTCAAACCCCTCCTCCCCCTCGGTGCCGCTGCCCAGCGGCGAGATGATTTTGGCTGCGCCCGAGCCTCCGGTGGACCCGTTCAGGGCCCAGTCGGGAACCTTGGGAGCGGCCCCGTCGATGGGAGGCACCGACACCGCTTGGTAGGTGTGGGCCAAGAAGTAGTCGCCCAGCACCATCACCGGAGTGCGCCACTGACTGGCCAAATCGAACGCCAGCTGGGTCAGCTCCACGGCCTCGGGCACGTCCATGGGGGCCAGCACGATGTGGCGATAGTCGCCGTGGCCGCCGCCGCGGGTGGCTTGGAAGTAATCGCCCTGGCCCCGGGCCATGTTGAACACCACCAGCGGCAGTCGGGCGTTGGTTATCTCCGACAGCGACTCCTGCATCAGCGACAGCCCTTGACCGGTGGATCCAGTGGCGGCCAAGTGACCGGTGGTGGCTGCCCCCCAGGCCATGCCCACCGCCTCCAGCTCGCTCTCGGCGTTCATGCACACGCCGTCCACCTCGGGCAGCAGCGCGGCCATGTGCTCAAGCAACTCGGTGAACGGGGTCATCGGGTATCCCGTGAAGAACCGACAGCCGGCAGCCACCGCGGCCCGGGCCATGGCCTCCGATCCCTCTAGCAGCGCCCGGTCGCTCATTGCCCGCCCTCATCGTCGAGAGGCAGCTCCAGGGGAGTGTCGTACTTGTACACCTGGAACACGAAGTCAGGGCAGATCTGGGCGCAGGCCTGGCAGCCAGTGCAGCCGGCCAGCAGTCGGGGGTACCGGTATCCCTTGGCGTTGGCCTCGCGGGTGGTCATTTCCAGCACCCGGGGCGGACAGGCGTCGATGCAGAGGTCGCAGCCCTTGCACGCCTCGACGTCGATGACCACCGTGCCCCGGACGGTGACGGTATTTCTCGGAGCGCTCGGGCTCATGCCGCCAACTCCCAGCCGGCGGCCAGCGCCCCCTCGTTGGCCTCGATGAGCTGGCTGCGATAGGGCGGCACCGAGCGGCGCATGCCTTCCACCAGGCCCTCCAAGCTCACCAGCCCGGACCCTCGCCCGTACACCCCGGCCATGACCATGGCAGCCAGCAGCGGATTGCCCAGATCGGTGGCCACATCGGTGGCGGCAACCTCGACCACCTGATAGCGGTCCCGGTCCAACTCATCCTCGAACACTGAGGTGTTCACCAGCACCAAGCCGCCGTCACGGATGCGCTCCCGCAGCGGCGTCCAGAACTGGTGGTGCATCAAAATGGCCGACCAGGTGTTCGACAGCACCGGCGGGGCCTCGATCGGCTGATCGCTGATCACCACCGTGCTGTCGGTGTGGCCGCCTCGCATCATGCCGCCATAGCTGCCGAACACCAGCACCTCCTTGCCGTCAGCAGTTGCCCCCTGGGCGATGACCTGGGCGGCCAACTGCACACCCTGGCCCCCGACCCCAGTGAGCATCAGCTCCCTCTCTCCGGTGGTTGAAGGACTCATCTTCCCTTCCAGTTTGGAGGCCGTTTTTCTACGAAGGCCAGAGGACCTTCTTTGAAGTCCTCAGTGCCGAACAGCGCTTGGCCGGCTCGGGTGGCGATCTTGAAGGCTTCGGCCTCCGTGGTCTCCAGCCCGTCGAGCAGGGCCTGGCGAGCACCCCTGACCGCTAATGGCGGATTGGCGATGATGCGCTCGGCCAGCGCCCGGGCTTCGGCCAGTGCTTGGCCGGGTTCGCACACCACGTTCACCAGACCCAGGGAATGGGCCCGGTGGACGTCGATGGTGTCACCGATCAGCGCCATTTCCATGGCGATGTTCACGGGGATTCGGCGCGGGAGCCGGCTAACGCCCCCCTCGGAGGCAATCAGCGATCGCTTGACCTCGGGAATGCCGAAGACGGCTTCGGTGGACGCCACCACCAGGTCGCAGGCCAGCACCATCTCAAAGCCCCCGGCCACCGCAGGACGATCCACCGCGGCAATGACCGGCTTGGCGCGCTGTCGGCGAGAGAAGTGGCCGAAGCCGTGCTCCGGGTGCATGATTCCCGCGGTTCGCCCCTCGGAAATCGCCTTCAGATCGGCACCGGCGCAGAACACCCGGCCGTTGCCGGCCAAGATGGCCACCCACACCTCGTCATCGGCGTCGAATTGGTCGAATGCCTCGCCCAGGGCCGCGGACAGCTCCGGGCTCATGGCGTTGCGGGACTCCGGCCGGTTCATGGTGATGACCGCTACTCGGCCCTCAGTTTCGTAAATCGCCAGGCTCATTGCGCCGCTTCCTATTCGGGTTCTCTGACCTTCAGAAGCTGCTTGCCCTGGTTGGCCCCGGAGAACAGTCGCAAGAACGTATTCGGGATGTTGTCGAACCCCTCTTGTATGTCGGTCTGGAACGCGATCTCCCCGGCAGCCACCCATTGCCCGAGATCTTCGACGGCCGCGGGCACCCGGTCCATGTGGTCGAACATGACAAAGCCTTGGATGGTGAGGCGCTTTTCGATGATCTGGAACATGTTGGAGGGTCCCGACCGGCGCATGCCCTGGTTGTAGGTGGAGATGGCGCCGCAGCTGGGTATGCGTCCCCCTTGGGCCATGTGGTTCATGACCGTCTCCAGCATGTCGCCGCCCACATTGTCGAAGTACACGTCCACGCCATCGGGGCAGAGCTCGGCCAGGCGGGCGCCCACATCCTCGTTCTTGTAGTCGATGGCTGCGTCCAGGCGGGCCTCCTCTAGGAGCCACCTGCACTTGTCGACCCCGCCTGCGATGCCCACCGACCGGCAGCCCTTGATGCGGGCGATTTGGGCGGCCACCGACCCGGTGGCCCCGGCCGCCCCCGATGTCAACACGGTCTCGCCCGATTGGGTGCGGCCGATGTCGAGCAGGCCGATATAGGCGGTCAGCCCGGTTCCCCCCAGCGGCCCCAGCATCACCGGGATGGGCGTGCCGGGAGGTACCACTCTGGTCTGCTCACCCACCACCTCGTAGTCCTGCCAGCTCATCATGCCGCTGACCAGGTCGCCCTCCTTCAGTGCGGGGGTGTTGGAGGCAACCACCTGGGAAACGCCGGGCGCCAGCATGGGCGTGCCCAACGGCACAGGTGGCATGTAGGTGATGAAGTCTTCCAACCACGTGCGCATAGCCGGTTCGAAGCTGAGATAGCACAGTCGGGCCAGTGCCTGACCGTGGCCGGGCTCGGGGATATCGGTTTCCCGGTACTCGAAGTTGTCCACGCCCACCGGCCCGTCAGGCCTGGTGGCGTAGATCCACTGGCGGTTCATTCCGCCAACCTACTCCGGCAGATGGACGCAGCCCCTCAGCGAGCTGGGCGGACTCGCATCATCATCGTGGCCATCAAGCGGTCGCCCTTGCCCAGATCCCTGATCTCGGCCACAACCCAGCCCGACGAAGGGGCGCCCATCCAGCGGCAGGTGCTGTACACCGGGCCGATCTTTCCCCCCAGCAGATAGCGGATGTCCATGTCGGCCACCGCGTGGGGGGTGCCGAATTTATGCTCGGCCAGGGTCTCAGCTCCCACTTCGCCTACCAGGGTGACCATGGCGCCTTGCATGATGCCCGCGGGGTTGAGCAGCTGTGGGGCGAGCTCCACCTCCACGTGGCCGACGGAGGCGTCCACCACCTCGATGCCGGCCACTTCGGCTAGGGGCCGGTCGATGTCGGGAAGCCCCATGAGATCGGGCCGGGGAGGGTCGTGGATGGGCTTGGCCGGATCGCCGGGACGTTGGTGGTGGCGTCCGAAACCGATCTGGGCGTAGCCCACCTCAGTGCCGTCCGGGGTGTTGAAGCGGCACTCGCAGGTCAGCGTGCTGGCCCCCGCCCTTAGCACCTCGGCGTAAACGTCGATCTGGTCAGGCAGGGGGACATCTGCGGTGCGGAGCTGGAAATCAGTGGTGAAGTGCCAGCACTCGGGATCTTCCTTCTCGCCGATCATGCCGCCGGTTATGTCGGCGATCAGCATCAGCACCGAGGGCCTCACCTGCCCTCCGTGGCACTGCTCGTCGAACACCCGCAGCTTGCCGTAGCCGGGCTGGGCGACGGGGTCGCAGTAGATCCCGAGCTGGGCCAGAAGGGTGAACTTTGGAGGTGCTAGCGCGGGGACGGTCATGGCCCCTTAGTTCTAGACGGTGGCACTCTCCAAAACCGTGTTCTTGAAGAAGTCGGGGCGGGCTTCGGAGAAGAAGCGGTGGGCGTTGCCGAAGGTGAAGGCCCGGAATTGGTCTTCGTTGAGCCAGCCGTTCTCCACCTGCTCCCACACCTCGGGGAGCACCTCGGACATATCGGGAACATCCCAGTGACCCACGTCGGAGGAGAAGATGGCGTTGAGGGTTGCGCCCTCGGGTAGGGCGCCGTCGAAGGCTAGGCGCACCAGCGGGTCGTCGGCTTCGCAGCCGAACCAATAGGAGCGGTCGATCTGCTCGAGGATGTCTTCGGGGCAGGTGATGCCCGCGGCCTCGAAGTCGTGGACGACCTGATCAGAGCTGATGCCTTTCTGCATCACTTTGCCGAAGCCGGAGGGCAGATCGATGGGGTCGTTGGCCTCGGCCAGCAGGGACTCGAAGTATTCGGGTTCGAATAGTTCCGGGTCGTAGGCCTTGAGGCCCTCGGGGCCGCGCTTTTCCCAGTGGCTGAGGAGGTCGCACACCATCTGGGCGCCCCAGGTGACCCCGCCTTCCAGGAAGCCGAGGCGCAGATCGGGGAAGCGGTGGGTGACCCCGCCGAAGAAGATCGACTTGGCGGCGGCCTCGCTGGCGGTGCCGAAGTTGCCCATGTGGTTGTAGGTGAAGTTGCTGATTGAGCGCCGCCCGTCCCAGCCCATCGATCCGGAGTGGAGGCTGGCCGGGGTTTGCAGCTTGACCAGCCGCTGCCACAGCGGGTCGTAGTCGTAGGCGGAGTCGAGGCCCAGAGAGTCGATCCACGTGGCCATCTCGCCGCCGGCCGGCACCTGGCGGAGAGCGAATCCGCCGATCATCACTGCCTTGAAGCCCAGCTCGGTAACGGCGAAGTCGAGCTGCTCGACGGCCTCATCGGGGGTTTGGGTGGGAATGGCCGCCACCGGTGTGAGGCGGTCTTGCAGGCCCTGGTAGCTGTCAGCCAGGTAGCGGTTGAGCGCCCGGCAGAGCTTGTTGCGGATTTCGTCGTCGCGGTAGGCCGGGAAGTTGAGGCCGATGCTGGGGTAGCACACCGCGAAATCCATGCCCAGCTCCTCGATGCGGTCGTGGAACATCGCCGGAGACACCGCGGTGGCGAAGTCCCGGGTGTTGCCCAGCGGCAGCGCCCACCACGGCCCCCGGAAGGATCGCCGGGCCAGGCGCTCATCAGGGGAGAGACCCGACCAGTTAGGCTCTCCGTTGAACGAGCAGTTGGCCATCTGGGGGTACAGCCCGCCCTCAAGCCCCTCGTCGAGGCAGTACTGGTGGAGGGCCGGGTAGTGCTCGAACACGTGCCCGTCGGCGTCGATGATGGGATGGCCGAGATCGGCACGGATGTCGGCGGCGGATCGCTGGCTGCTCATGGCGGTAACGCTAGCTACTACCGTAAGTGCTTGTCTCAGTGACACCCGATTGAGAAGGTTCAAATCATGAGCACCGTCGCACCCGTTCGTCCTTGCATCTCGGCTGACTCGCACGTCACCGAACCCGACAACACCTACATCGACTACATCGATCCCAAGTTCCGGGATCGGGCCCCCCGCGTGGACTGGGCCGATGACATGGGCGCGTTCATGTCCATCGACAACGGCCGCAATCGGATGCCCTATGGAATGATCGCCGCCGCGGGCAAGAGCTGGCACGAGATCAGCCTCTCTAGCGGCACCCGCTGGGAGGATCTGCACCCCGGCGGGTACGACCCGGTGGCCCGCCTCGACGAGCAGGACCGCGATGGGGTGGTGGCCGAGGTGATCTACCCCTCAGTGGGCATGACCATCTGCAACCACCCCGACGCCGACTACAAGAAGGCGTGCTTCGACGCCTACAACCGGTGGATTGCCGAGTTCAATTCCCATGCTCCGGAGCGGTTGATCGGCTTGGGCCAGACCGCGGTTCGTTCGGTGGATGAGGCCATTTCCGACTTGGAGGCCATGAAGGCCCTCGGGCTCAAAGGGGTCATGCTCCCTGGCTATCCGTCTTCGGGGATCGACTACGACGCTCCCGAGTTCGACGCCTTCTGGGAGGCGTCGGTATCGATGGGCATGCCACTGTCGTTCCACATCCTCACCTCGGGCAACGACCATCCCATGGCCGCCCAATTCCGGGGGCCGAAGATCAACTCATTCCTGGGGATAATCCGGGGCAACCAGGACATCATCGGCACGCTTATCTTCGGCGGCGTGTTCGAGCGCCATCCCGACCTTCGGGTGGTGTGCGTGGAGGCCGACGCCGGCTGGGCACCCCACTGGATGTACCGGGCCGACCACGCCTACAACCGGCACCGCAATTGGCTGGAGAGCGCCGAATTGTCCAAAAAGCCCAGCGACTACTTCCGGGAGAACGTGTACCTCACGTTCCAAGACGACTGGGTAGCGTTCAAGCTGCTCGATCTGATGAACGTGAACCGGGTGATGTGGGCCAACGACCACCCCCACTCCGACGCCACCTGGCCCTGGTCACAGGAGATGCTCACCGAGCAGACCACCCACATGACCGACCACCAAATCGACCGCGTCCTCCGCGACAACTGCGCCGAGCTTTACGGGCTGACCGTTTAGAGCCGCCTACTCGCCGTTCTTGATGGCCTGCCACACCCTTTCTGGGGTGCAGGGCATGTCGATGTGGGTGACTCCTAGGGGGGCGAGGGCGTCGATGATGGCGTTTTGCACGGCAGCGGGGGCGGCGATGGTGCCGCTTTCGCCAACTCCTTTGGCACCGACGGGGTTGCGGTCGGTGGGGGTCTCGATGAAGTGGGTCTCTACCTCTGGCACATCGCTGGCCGCGGGTACGAGGTAATCGGCCAGGCTGGTGGTGAGCGGGTTGGCGTCGGCGTCGTAGCGCATCTCTTCGAATAAGGCGACGCCGACTCCCTGTACGGCTCCGCCCTGCACTTGGCCTGAGGCCTGGACCTCGTTGAGCAACCGGCCGCAGTCGGTGACAGCAACGTGGCGAAGCAGATCTACTGAGCCGGTTTCGGTGTCCACTTCCACGACGGCGACATGGGTGCCTCCGGGGAAGGTGGGCTGGTCCTGGTCGAAGGCGGCGGTGGCCTCGGTTCCGGCCAAATCAGCCAGCGCGATGTTGGCTGAAGGAGTGCCCCGCACGCCCAGGGTGCCATCGGGGCGGAGTTCGATGTCGTCTACCGCGGCCTCCAACAAGTCCGCGGCCCGTTCTTTCAACTCTTTTCGAAGGCGTTCCGATACTTGGACGGCAGAGCTGCTGGCCAACGACGCTGAGCGGGAGCCGAAGCTGCCTAGCGCGGATCGGAAGCGGCCGGTGTCGGGGGTTGTCGCCACGATCATGGAGGGGTCTAGGCCCAGGGCGTCTGCGGTTAGTCGGGTGATGATTGATTGCATACCTTGGCCTATTGGGGCGATGCCAGCATCGATCTCGATTCGGCCGCCGTCGGTTATCCGAGCTGCGGCTGGTTGGCAGGGCTCATGGCGACCGGTGAAGTCGGCCCAGCAGCTCAAGCCGATGCCGAGCAGCGTCTGATTCCCGGCAACACGGCGGTCGGCTTGTTCTTCTCGCAATTTCCGGTAGCCGATCTCGGCGAGGGCTAGCTCCATGGCGCCCAGATGGTCGGCTTCATCCATCACCAATCCGCTGGGCATCTCTCGAGGGAAGTCCGCGGGCTGAAGCAGATTTCGGCGACGGACCTCGGCGGGATCCAGATTTAGGTCGCGGGCCAGGGTGTCCATTGTCCGCTCTAGCAGGCCGATGGCTTCAGCTCTTCCTGGCCCCCGGTACGGCCCGGTGGGAACGGTGCTGGTCATCACCGCCGAAGCGGTGACTGCCACTTGGTCGATCCGGTAGGGGCCGGGAATGAGTCGCTGGGTTTGCAGGGGCTCGAATGCGCCCATCCCGGCGTAGCCGCCCACATCGGCGCTCACCTCGGCCTCCAGAGCGGTGACGATGCCGTTTTGGTTGGCGGCCAACGTGATTTGCTGGTTTTGGTCGCGGGCTTGCATCGACAGCAGGTTCTCGGGGCGGGACTGGGCTAGGCGGAGCGGGCGATTCAGCCGCAGGGCCAGGCGGGCGGCCACCGCAAAAAGGCCATTCTCACCGTCGCATTTGCCTCCGAAGCCGCCGCCGATGGGGGGAACGACCAAGCTGATCTGGTCATCGTCTATGGCCAGGGTGCCGGCCAGTTCATCGTGAGTCAGAGACGGCATTTGGGCATTGATGTGGATCGTCACTCGGTCACCGTCGGGAACCACGAGACCGGCAACCCCCTCGATGGGGGAACATGCCACTCGGGGGTAGTGCTGGGAGACGGTGACGGTTACGTCAGCGCGCTCGAGCGCGGCCTGGGTAGCAGCTAGATCGCCCGACGGGACGGTGAGCACGATGTTCGAGCCGTGCGCCGGGTGGAGGAGTGGGGCGTCTTCGGCGGCGGCGGATTGGTCGGGAACAGGGGGCAGAGCCTGATAGTCCACGGCCACCAATTCGCAGGCATCGACCACCACTGGCTCACTGACTGCGACCACCGCAGCAACTGCTTCGCCGACGTAAGCCACCGATCCTTCGGCCAGCGGTGGGCGGCTGATGTTGGCGGGAGAGACCCCCTCCAAGCCTGCTTGGGTGATCAAGTCCAAGTCATCGGCAGTGAACACCCCGACAACCCCGTCGAGGGCCTCGGCCTCGGATGTGTCGATACCGGCAATGGTCGCTCGGGCTATCGGGGATCGAACGAACCCCAACCAGAGAGCGCCCTCAACATTGAGATCGCCGCCAAAGCGAGCTCGACCGGTTAGCAGGTCGAAATCCTCGATTCGACCTTCCCAGGTGCTCACTACAGGGCTTCTTCGATCACAGTTCCCTTGAAGAAGTCAGTGTTGGTGCCGGCCCACAGCGACATCGGGTGCTCGAAGGTGAAGGCCCTGAAGTCGGCCTCGTCGAGGATGCCGTCGTCCACCAGCTCGTAGGCCTCGGGCAGCACCTCGCGCACGTCGGGGACGTCCCAGTGGCCCACATCAGAGGCGAAGATGCCCTTCACCACCTGGCCCTTCGGGGTCACTGACCGGTTGAACCCGATGGCGGTCATGGGGTCGTCGGCCTCGCAGCCGAAGTGGAAGCGGTCCCAGATAGCCAGGATGTCGTCCACGGTGTCCACCCCGCTGAGGGCGAACTCGTCGATGGTGGCCGGGTCTTCATCGGGTTCGCTCAACATGTGCAGCGCTTCTTGGAGGCGGTCCCGATGGCTGTTGGCCACCGGTGTGCCGTAGGCGTCGAACAGCTGGCTCAGCTCGTCCATGTCCACCGCGGCAGGGTCGTAATGGCCGATGGCGTCGCGGTTGCGCTTCTCCCAGTGACCGATCACATCCGAAAGCAGGTTCACTCCCCAGGCCACGCCCCCCTCCAGGAAGGCCCAGCGCAGCTCGGGGAAGCGGTGGGCCACCCCGCCCATGAACACCGCTCGGCACAGGGCCTCGCCCGCGGCGGCAAAGTTGCCCAGGTGGTTGTATACGTAGTTGGTCTCCGAAGTGCGGCTGCCCCAGCCCATGCCTGCGGAGTGGAAGGTGGGCGATACGCCCAGCTCGGTGCACCGCCGCCACACGGGGTCGTAGTCGTGGGGGGAGTCCATGCCCAGGGTGTCCATGCGGCGGGCATGGCGGTGGCTGGTGTTCTCCGGGTCCACCGGACGGGGCACCAGCCCGGTCATCATCACCGGGCGCATACCCAGCTCACCCACCGCGAAGTCCAGCTCGGCAATGGCCTCATCGGGGGTGAACATGGGGATGATGGCCACCGGCATGAGGCGGTCGGAGTAGGGCTCGTAGGCCTGGTGGAAGTAGAGGTTGAACGCCCTGGCTGCGCCGAGGCGCAGATCCTCGTCTTCGAGGCCCATGCAGGTGAGCCCGTAGGTGGGGTAGAGCACGGCCAGGTCGATTCCGATCTCGTCCATGCGCTCGTACAGCAGCTTGGGCAGCAGGGCGGTGGCTCGGTCGAGGGTGTTGCGGGCCGGGAGCCCCCACCACGCCGAGCGCATCATCCCGGCGGCCCGGCGCTGCTCCAGCGACAGGTCGATGGACTTCCGGGCCCCGTATTCGACAACCTTGAACTTGTCCACCAGTTCCGGCCCGCCGACGGTGGCCATGATGTCGTGAACCTCAGGCAGGAACTCGATGATGTGGCCGTCGGAGTCGATGATGGGGTGGTCGATGGCGTCTCGGATGCGCCGCACCTCGGCGCTGGGCTCAAAGCTCATGGGGGACACACTACGACCCCAGTGAATTGCGGTGTCAGGCGTACACTTCGGAATCATGCGAGGCATCATCAGCTTCGGGGGCTATGTGCCGTACCGGCGCCTGGACCGCTCGGCCATTGCAGCGGTGATGGGCAAAGGCGGCGGCCGGGGTACCCGATCGGTGGCTTCCTACGACGAGGACACCACCACGATGGGGGTGGAAGCGGCCCGGTTGGCCCTGCGCCCGGTTGATGCTGAGCCCCGGGCGCTGTGGTTCGCCACTGCCGACCCTGCCTATCTGGAGAAGACCAACGCCACCGCCATTCATGCTGCTCTGCGGCTGGATACCTCGGTGGGCGCGCTGGACTTTGGGGGAGCGGTGCGCTCGGGGATCGGGGCGCTGCGAACTGCCCTGGATGCGAAAGGGCCCACAATGGTGGTGACCGCCGACATCAGGGGCGGTCTGCCCACCGGCGCTGACGAGGCCACTGGTGGCGACGGTGCCGCCGCATTCTTGATTGGCACAGAGGACGACGGGCCGGTGGTGGCCGAGTTGCTGGGGTCGGCGTCGGCCACCGAGGAGTTCGTGGACCGCTGGCGCCAGCCGGGGTCGCCCAGCACCGGCCAATGGGAGGAGCGGTTCGGCGAGACCCGCTACGGCCCGCTGACGACCCAGGCTTGGAAAGAGGCGCTGGGCACGGCTGGTATTGAGGCGGCCGATGTGGATGTGGCGGTGGTTACCGGGTCTCACAGCC
Source organism: Acidimicrobiia bacterium (assembly GCA_022827725.1). Classification (GTDB taxonomy): domain Bacteria; phylum Actinomycetota; class Acidimicrobiia; order Acidimicrobiales; family Bin134; genus Poriferisocius. Next base: position 834 of record JAJEIJ010000004.1, on the reverse strand, counting down.
GAGCGGTCAAGCGGGTGTCCGGCCAGCTCGGTGTGGCTCGAGTGGCCGACGATCTTTCTGCGGCGGTGGGCAATACCGGCACCTCTCACCCCGGTCTGGTGCTGGCCAACGAGCTGGAGCAGGCCGAGCCGGGCCAGACCATCGCGGTGGTGATGCTGGCCGACGGGGTGGAGGTGCTGATCCTGCGGACCACCGAGGCGCTGGCCGAACTCACACCGGCCCTGCCGGTAGCCGATCAGATTGCCGATGGCGCTGAGGTGAGCTACGCCACGTACTTGCAGTGGCGGGAAATGATCCAGGTACAGCCCCCCAATCGGCCCGAACCAACCCGACCGTCGTCGTCGGCCGCCGCGAGGGCCCAAGACTGGAAGTACGGCTTTGTGGGCAGCCGGGGCACCGAGAGCGGAACGCTGCACTTGCCGCCGGCCCGGGTGTCCATCCGCCCCGAGGATGAGCTCGATGCCATGGACCCCGCGCCCATGGCCGACGTGGGGGCCACCGTGGTGACCTTCACCATCGACCGGCTGGTGTACTCGGTGAGCCCGCCGGTGGTGTTCGCGGTAGTGGACTTCGACGGGGGCGGCCGCCTCCCGGTGGAGCTGACCGACGTAGACCCTGACGCAGTCCGTATTGGCCAGCGAGTGGAGATGACCTTCCGGCGGCTGTACGAGGCCGAGGGCATCTATAACTACTTCTGGAAGGCCCGCCCGGCGCGGTCGGGACAATAGGAGGCGACCGATGGCCAGTCACGGCATCAAAGACCAGGTAGCGATCATCGGAATGGGATGTACCCAGTTCCGGGAGCACTGGGACAAGGGAGTCGACGACCTGCTG